>NZ_JBHWZP010000067.1:0-34516 GCF_042728395.1 Streptomyces sp. NPDC060205 | reverse complement strand
CTGCAAGACCTCCTGCGGTGCTGGACCGGCACCTGCACCACCTGCGGCCAGCTACTCAAAGCCAACAGACGCAGAACTTAACGAAGCACTACTAGGGCCTGTCCGGCGGATCTTGTGACCGTCTCGGTCTCGGTTCGTTGGCATGGTCATGGGGCGGGGAGATCTCACAAACGAAGAGTGGGCTCGGCTGAAGCCGCATTTGCCGGAGTCCGGGCAGCGCGGCGGTCGTTGGGAGAGCCATCGCAGGGTGGTCAACGGGATTCTGTTCCGGCAGCGCACCGGGGTGCCGTGGCGGGATCTGCCTGCGCGTTTCGGCAGATGGAAGACGGTGTACGAGAGGCACCGGCGCTGGTCGGCGGACGAGACATGGGACAGGATCTTCGCGGCCGTCCTGGCCCACGCCGACACGGAAGGCTGCATCGATTGGTCGATGGTGAGCATGGACTCCACCACTTGCCGGGCCCACCAGCACGCCGCCGGAGCGCGCAGGAGACCGCCACGGCTGCCGGGAAAAGGACGCACGCCCCGGCAGCACCGCCCCGACGAGGGGCTCGGACGCTCCCGGGGCGGCCTGACCTGCAAAATCCATCTCGCCGGTGAGGGCGGACGCCGCCCACTGGCCCTGTTGATCACTCCGGGCCAGTGGGGCGACGCCCCACAGCTCATCCCGGTCATGGAACGCATCCGCATCGGCCGACCGGGCGGCGGGCACCCACGCACCCGGCCGGACCACCTTGGCGGCGACAAGGCCTACTCCTCCCGTCGCAACCGCCGCTACCTGCGACGACGTCAGATCAAGCACACCATCCCCGAGCCGAAGAATCAGCGGGCCAACCGCAAACGCCTCGGCAGCAAGGGCGGCCGACCCGCTGGCTTCGACAAGACGATCTACAAGCGGAGGAATGAAGTTGAGCGGACGATCAATGCCCTGAAGAACTTCCGGGCCGTGGCCACGAGGTTCGACAAGCGCGCCTACGTCTACCACGGCACCGTCACCCTCGTCTCAATCCGACTTTGGCTCCGCCGATGACCCGCTGGACACGCCCCTAGGCATGGTCGAGTTGGTCGGCCAGACCGGCCAGATCGTCGGCGCGCAGGTCGAACCTGTCCGAGGAGGTGGGCGGGTCGCCGACGGGGCGGGCGACGTAGGCGGTGCGCAGGCCGAGGCCCTGTGCTCCGCGCAGGTCCCAGGCGTGGGCGGCGACCATCAGCAGCCGCTCCGGCGGTCGTCCGGAAACGGTGACGGCCAGTTGATAGACCGCTGGGTCCGGCTTGTAGGTCCGGGCGTCCTCGGCGGATAGGGCCTGGTGCCAGCGCAGTCCGGCGTGGGCGTTGAGTCCCAGCAGCGCCGTCCGACTCGCGTTGGAGAGTCCGATCAGCGGGAACCGTTCGGCGAGTCGGGCGAGCCCTGCCACAGTGTCGGGCCACGGCGGGAGCCGGCGCCCTGACAGGGCCAACGCCGCTACGGTGGTCGGGTCGTCGACTCCGGCGGCATCGGCGACGAGCTGGGCGGCTTCCAGTTCGAGGACGTCGCTGGTGAGGTAGGCCCGGGCGCCGTCGAGGATGCGACGTTGCTCGCGGTCGGTGTGCTGCTGCCACAGCGATAAAAGCTGCTCGACCCTGGGATCGTCGAGCGATGGGTCGAGTGCACGAATTCCGGCGCGGATCCCGGAGGGTTCGTCGACGAGCGTGCCGAGCACGTCGAACACGACGGCATCGATCTCTGGCTCTGACATGAGAGAGGTCTCCTGGACGAAGCAAGGGCGTAAGAGTGGCTGTTAGCCGAACGCAGCTGGAAGCCACCTGGATTCCCGAACCGCACAGCCTGTGCGGCAACCGCATCAACGTCGCCAACCACCGCGCCCGCCAAGCCGCAACGCACGACCGGCGCGGCTACTTCCGACTAGACCTCGGAGCGACCGGCAGCTCAGAGACGCGGCGTGGCTCCGTCCATGATCCGCCGGACAGGCCCTAGGGACCTCTCGGCGTTGAGGTCGTTGGCATAGGGCGACGGGCCGGGGTCCAGGCAGAGGCCGGCGGAGTCGCTGGCTTCGGCCAGCGGCACCATGTGGTCGATGTCCAGGCCGCCCGGCGCGGTGCCGGTGACGCCGTCGTAATAGGAGAACCACTCCCCCGCCGTCACCTTGCAGCCCGCCTCGACGGTCGGTTCGGTACGCGATTCGGCAATCAGTACCTCGGCGCGGGTGTTGCACGAGTCCCGGTCGGCGTCGACCCAGTGCTTGAAGCTGGACCGCTGCTATCCGTCCCGGGATTCGGCGGCGGACGGCAGCAGGTCGACGGCATCGGCGAGCGGGAGCGGCGCGGCATGCTGTGCGGCAGCAGCCGGCGTGGCGGGGGGGGCAGGGCGAGGAAGGCGGCGGCCAGCAGGCCACGCAACAGGATCTTGAGCATGCTGCGTTGATATCGGGCCGCCAGCACACCCCGGGCCCCGAACGCGGCCTGCGTCGTCGGCCAACGTGCGGACATATCGGTTATGCACCCGCTCAGACGTGTGACTGAAGTCCGGACACGCCGCCACCAACTCGCGGTACGAGCGGCGATACGGACCACGCCGCCCTCCGACCACACCCCTTCCACCAATCACCGCATCCAGGTGCGGAGCCAGAGTTCGTACGAGGTCATCGCACTCGCCGATACTGCCGCCATCTATGACGGAGTGTCACCGGCGCATGGCGGCACAACCCCGCTGCACGGAAATATTGCAAGGGCCACGATCATGTGTACGCCATCAACATCTGTCGTGCTTCGGCTCAGATGGCCGGGAATTCAGTGGTCTTTCGCTCCTACTTCAGTAATCCAGGTCGAGGTAATCAATGTCGTTGATTTCTACGTCGGACAGCTCTGTAGCGCGGCTTCCGCCGTCCTGGAAATACACTTCTTTGAATCCTTCGGCGATGATCCCGCGCATCTGCTGGTCGCTGGCGCCTGCGTTGCGGGCGTCGAACAGGCGCTGTGCGTAGGCCGGGGGGAGGTGCACGGTGAGGCGGCGGAAGCGTCCGTCGTCGGTCGTGCCGACGGGTGCGGTGTATCCGAAGCGGGCCCTCGTTTCCACGGTGATGCCGCCGGAGGTGGCGGCCTGCTTCTGCCGGCGCTTGCGGACCTGCGGCTGCCAGCGCTGGCGTACCGCGTCGTTGATCTTCGCGGCGACGTCGGTACGGGCGTGCTTGCGGGCGCCGCGCCGGTACCGGTTCACGGAGTCCGCGGTGACCCCGATCTCCTGCGCGACGGCCTTGGCGCTGCCGAGCTGTTTGAGCAGGTAGCCGATTTGGCCCTTGAGTGTCTTGGGCGGCTCGCGGGTGAAGCTCTCGCGGTCGGCGCGTTCGATCGCGTCGTCGATCTCCCCCACGGCGCTACTCCCCTTCGTCCAGGACGGCGTCGCCGCCCTTGATGTGGCGGGCCGGATTGTGGCCCTGCTCCATCAGGTCGACCGCCCACATCATCGGCTGGACGCCCTCCAGTTTCGCCAGGCCGGGTGTGGGCCCGAGGCGGAACCCGCCGGGCTGCGGCTTGCCGGACTCCGCGTACGGGAGGAAGTCCAGCGGGCTCTGCCCGGGTGAGGGGTAGACGACGCAGTCGGAGAGCACTGCGAGGGGGTACAGGCCGGTCAGTTTGACCATGTTGTTGAGTTTGCGGTGCATGTTCACCCGCGCCTTGGAGATGACGGCGGCCCGGATGTCGGGGCGCCAGGTCGGTCGGCTGAGGGCTGGCCACTTCTCGCCCTGCTTGTACGCCCTGCCCTGCGGCCGCTCGCGGAGCTTGCCGACCCCGCCTTTGACCGTGGCCTTGATGGCGGCGAGGACGGCGGCCATCGCCGGGTCGGCCTGCTTGTGCCGCTCCATCGCGGCGAGGAACTCAGCGTCGGACAGGTCCCGGGTGACCCCAAGATCGGCGAGCGTGTCGACGTAGGCGGTCTTGAGACGGTCGTGCCACGGATCCAGGTACGCGCCCGTCTCACGCCGCAGGTACGCCTCGATGGGCTGGACGTTGTGGCCGAGCTCCTGGGCGTAGGCGACGGTGTGCGTCTGGTACCAGGCCGGGCCGGTCGGGCGCTCGCCGGTCGGGGTGAACGGGGAAGGCAGACGCGGGTCCAGTTCGATGTGGGAGAGGTCGACGAGCCAGGAGCCGGGGATCTTCGGGTTGAATTGCGGGTGGTGGAAGTGGTCGGGCGCGCTGAGGCCGACGGTGAGGCGGGCCGCGGCGGCGAGGAACGCCGTGTTGAGGTCCAGGCCCACCGCCCACGGCAGGGCCGCCTCCTCCCCCGTGAGGTGGTCGACGTCACGCACCCACTGGTACGCCTCCTCATCGAGGAAGCCGCCACTCCAGCCGGAGTTCACGACGACGGGGTGCTCGGCGGTGGCTTCCGGCGGCGCCGGGTCCACCGGCTCCGTGCCCAGCGAGCCGGGGTTGTAGCCGGACACCCAATTCCCGGTACCCGGATCCTGCACGGCCTTCGTGGGCGGGCGCAGCGCCGTCATCAGCTCCAGGCCCGAGACGGCCGTGGAGCCGCGGGGGGTGATGACGCGGGTCGCGTACACACCCAGGACGCGAGCGATGTCGGCCGGCTCCATCTCCGTGACACCGGGCCAGGAACGCTCATCGAGCGCGTCCCACGACAGGATCGCGAGCTGCACGCACTGGCGCTCGCGGCCCTGCGCCTTGCGGTAGATCCGCGCCCACGGCCCGAATCCCCGCTGCGTTAGCTGCCACTTCGCCTTGACGACCTGCTTGACGACCGGGTGGTCCTCTGGGAGGCGCAGGGAGCGGCGTTGCTCGTGGCCCTCCAGGCGCTCGGGCAGCCCGAGTTTCACCGCGGCGGCCGCCGTCAACACGATCAGCGGGTCGGAGTCCTTGCCGTACCGGTTCAGCTTCGCGGCCCCGAGGCCGGACTGACGCAGTGTCCACTCGACCAGGTCCGGGATGGTGGAGGCGGGGCAGTCGAGGACGATGCCGTCGACGCCGTACGCAGTGCCGTCCCCGTCCACGACCGCGAGCGGGCCGTGCGGGAATCGTGGATCGGTCCCGACAGGCTTGGCGGCTCTCTTGGTGGCCGGGCGGCGCGACGTCGCGGCCGGACGGGCAGGACGCTCCTGCTCCCGCGTGACCTGGACGGCGGGAGTTTTCACCGGCGCGCCCGGCGCAGCCTCGGTGGCTTCGGGAGCGGCAGGGCCGGCAGATGCGTCAGGAACCGGCGTTTGCGGCACGGCGGGGAGTGGAGCCGGCACCGGTGCGGAAGTCGGAGGGCCGTGCGGCGAGAAGCGCGCCGCCCATCCGGTGAGCAGCCGCTGATACGCCGACAGACGCGGCTCTTTGGGCTCGGAGCGGCCGTTCTCCCAGTTCTTCACCGACTGCGTCGTCGTTTTCAACGCGATGGCGAGGCGGGCTTGGGTGATGCCGGCCATCTCGCGCAGCCGGGCCCGCTCGGCGGGCGGCGGGAGCTGCGGTTCTGCCTCCAACAGTGCGTCCACCGACGCGAACAACTCTTCCTCAGACGCCATGTCTCGATCTACCTCCACCACCGACACTAGCAGACCTTTAACCCAATATTTAACCTCGCGGTTAACCTTCCATGGTTTGAGGTAGAGTACTGGGACTGGCATCACCTGCCACAGGTCCGGTTGGTCCGGCACCAGGATGCCGCTCTTGGTAAGGAGCGGGGATGACGGCACGCCAGCTCGCCGCAACCTACGGGACAGCAAGGACACTTACCCGGAGCGGCTCGACCGCTATTGGTGATGTAACGCGCAGGAGAGGGGCAGTTCTTGAGCGGGGTCAAGCTGCGCAGCCACCAGGTCGAGGCGGTGGCCGCGATCGTGCGCGGTCTGGACGTGCCACGGGGCGGCATCCCGGCGGGCGGCCTGCGCGGGCAGGTGCACGCCGCGTGCGGCACGGGCAAGACCCTCATCGCCGCCGCCGCGGCCAGACGTCTCACCCCCAAGGGCCGCACGCTCGTCCTGGTTCCGACGCTGGATCTCCTCTCCCAGACGGTGAAGGCATGGCACGACGCCGGACACCGCGGCCCGGCCGTCGCGGTGTGCTCCCTGCAGGACGACCCGGACCTGTGGAACCTGCGGGTGCACTCCACCACCAACCCCGTCCAGCTGGCCCTGTGGCACAGTTCCGGGCCCGTCACCCTCTACGCCACCTACGCCAGCCTGGGGGTCCTGGCGGAAGCGTTCGAGGGTGTTTACGGCCAACAGCTGGATCCCGTAGACCTCGCGGTAGTGGATGAGGCCCACCGGACATCGGGCTCGATGGGTAAGGCGTGGGCGGATGTCCACGACCAGAACGTCATCCCGGCACACCGGCGGCTGTATCTGACCGCGACACCGCGGATCTGGCAGGACCGGCCCGACCGGGAAATCGCGGAAGGCGTACGGGACCCGCTACCGCGGGAGATGGCCGCCTCCATGGACGACGAAAAAGTCTTCGGGCCCGTCCTGTACAAACTCTCCCTCGCCTCCGCCGTCTCCCGCGGCCTGCTGGCCCGCTACCAGATCATCGTCCTGGAACTCCAAGACCCCGTAGTGACGCCCGAGCGGCTCATGGGCCAGGACCGGCGCAGCGAAGAAGTGCGCGGGCAGCGGATCGCAGCCCTGCAGGCCGCACTCCTGCACACCATGAGCCGGCACAGGCTGCAGACGTGCATCACCTTCCACCACCGCACCATCGAGGCACAGGCCTACGCACAAGGCCTGCACCAGGTCGCGGCGAAACTCCACGCCGACCAGCCCGAGACCTACCCCTCGAAACTCTGGGCAGACTGGCTGTGCGGCGAACACGCACCCCAACACCGCCAGACAGCCCTCAACTCCTTCGCAACCACCGCACAGCGAGCCGTGCTCTCCAACTGCCGGGTCCTGGGCGAAGGCGTCGACATCCGGGCAGTGGACAGTGTCGCCCTCCTTGATCCGAAGGGCGCGCCCCACGACATCGTCCAGGCCATCGGCCGGGCCCTGCGGCAAAAACCCGGACAGGGCAAACTCGCCTCCCTGATCGTGCCCGTCTTCCTCCAGCCCGGAGAGCAGCCCGAGGACATGTTCACCTCAGGGTCGTACCGGCCGCTGGTGAAGGTGCTGGAAGGGCTCCGCGCCCATGACGAAGAAGCGATCGAACTGCTCGCGATTCCGCAGGAGCCGCAGAAAGACGTGGCGCAGCCGTCCGTACACATCGGTGTCGCACCGGAAGACGGTCAGGAAGAATCCCGGCTGCTCCTCCGCTTCGCCGCACCCCGGGACCCCGTGATGGTCGCCAACTGGGTGTCCTTCAACGTCATCGACACCGAACGACAGGACTGGGCCCGCGGCTGGGCAGCACTCAAAACGTTCACCGACCGGGAGAATCACGCCCGAGTCCCCTACGGACACCGCGAAAACGCGACACCCCTTGGACAATGGGTCGCAGAACAACGACGCGCCTACAGCGCCGGACAGATGACCGGCCAACGCGCCCGCCGGCTCGAACAACTCGGCATGGTCTGGTCACTGGCCGACGAACGCTTCCAGGAAAACCTGGAAGCCGCCAAGGCCTACTACCAGCAGTTCTGGACACTGTGCGCACCCCGCTCCGCCAGCATGCTGGACCGACCACTGGGAATGTGGCTCGCGAATTTGAGGCGGCCCGGTGCGCTGGACGGACACCCCGAATGGAAAACCGCGCTGCAGGCCGTGGATCCGGACTGGAACCCGGCGTGGCCGGCCGACTGGCAACGCCACTACGCCGCACTGCGTGAGCTGATGGCCGACGAAGAGGGCCAGACCGACGTCCTGCCTGGCGTCACCGTCCACGCCATGGACATCGGGCGATGGCTCGCCCGGCAACGCGCGACGAAGATCTGGCAGGCCCTGGCGGACGGACAGCGCGAACGCCTGGAACAACTCGGCATCACACCTCCGGCCCCGGAGCCGGAAACGCCCGCGAAAGCGTCCACAACACCCGTAGGAGCCTTCGAACGGGGTATTGCGGCCCTGGCGCAGTACAAGGCCCGTACCGGATCCGTGACCATCCCACGGAGTCACACGGAACGGCTGGAAGACGGCACAGAAGTCCGGCTTGGGGTGTGGATCATGAACCAGAAGGGGCGTCGGGCGAAGCTCACCGCGGACAAGCTCCGTCAACTGGCCGCCCTCGGACTGGACTGGGCCACGAACTGAGACTCCGGTGCGGAGGGACGTCGGCGTGTTGTGGGATGAAGCAGCGGCGGTGGGCCGACCCCGGGGCACTCGGTCGCGAGCTGACCTCCTGAGCTGTCCGGGGGAAAGTGACCGAGGTCCGTAAAACGACTCACGGACCTCAGCCGACAGACCCCCTGATTGAGCGATCGCCTTCCCCACCCACACGTCATCCACACCGCAAGTCATGACCGATGCTCGTTGGTCGCAGACGTAGCTGTGGCCCTATGTGCCGACCACCGCCAAGATCCATAGCCATGCCTGCTCCCCGCACCCGCAGGGATGGCCCCAAGGCACCGGTACGGTCCTTGCCCCAGCCCGACCGCTCCCCACGCCCGCGAGGACGGTCCCAAGCTGGGCGCCGGGCTGGTGCCCACGATCAATTGCTCCCCACACCCGCCGGGATGGTCCCCGCCCGCCGCTGGGGACAAGCCGAGAACAGCGCTGCTCCCCGCGTCTGCACACCAGCCTGTGGTCCAGGCCGATGCGGACCCTCCTGGGCCTGTGCGGCAGCCGGTCGGTCAGATCCCGGCCGAGCTCGGCTGATTGGAGCCCGCCAGCGTGCCGCTGTCCTCCACGCCGACTGCCGGCCCGGTTGCGGGAGACCAGGCTGGGGATGCCCGATCATGCCGGTCCGGATGCAGGAGGTGGAGGTCATGGCCGAGGGAATACCGGCCGCGGTGGCGTCCTCGCGCTGGGCTCCGGCCGCGGACCAGCTACCTCGTGATTTTGCAGAGCTCGCCGGGCCTGTTCACGGGGCGGTGACGTTCCCGCTGCATCTGGCGTGGTCGGGGCTGCGGACGTTCGACCTCAGCGACGAGAAGCTGCTGCTGGGGATGTACCGGATCGTGCTACGCAACGGCCACCGCGAGGATTACGCCCACTACCTGAACGCGGCTGTGCTTGACAGCCGGTGGCCCGTGCTGCGCAAGATGCTCGGCCGCGGCGTGCGTGGCGTGTGGGAGGAGCGTTTCCCGCGGTTGCGGTCGGCGCCGACCGCGTGAGCCTGCGGGCCTGCCGGAGCATCACCAGCGGCTGCTCGCCGACGCGCTCACCGCTGGGCGTCCGTACGGGCTGGCGTTGATAGGCGGCTACGCCATCCAGGCGCACGGCATCGCGCACCGGCCCAGCCAGGACCTCGACGTCGCCACCGAGCACCCCGCCGGCATGACGGAGATCGTCGAGCAGCTCACGGGTGCGCTCACCGACCAGGGCTGGCGGATCACCGTCGTCGATGTGGCACCCCTCAAGGCCCGCTTCCTTGCCACCGATCCGGCCACCGCCGCCAGCTGCGAGGTGGATCTGCTCAAGGAAGTGCTGTGGCGCCCGCCCGTCGTCATGGACATCGGCCCCGTCCTGGACCTGGACGACCTCATCGGCACCAAGGTCCGCGCGCTGGGCGATCGCGGGCTGGCCCGCGACGCCATCGATGTCCACGCCGCCCGCGACCACTACAGCCTTGCCGAACTGGAGACCCTCACCGCCCGGCGCCCGGACGAATTCGACCTCACCGAACTCCACGACCGGCTGGAGAGCCTGGAGTGGATCAGCGACGCCGAATTCGAGGCCTACGGCATAGGCATGCCCCGCATCCGCGACGTCGCCCCGGCACACCATCACCCCGAAGGCCGGACCACAGCACGCACAAGGCGGCTGAGTGGGCACCACGCTGGTTCAGATAATCGTGGCCGACCGACTCGACATCACCGGCAGCCGGTGGACCGTCCCCGGAGCCCAAGCCGTCCTGACCCTGCGGGCCCTGATCGGCAACGGCGACTTCCCGCAGTACTGGACCTTCCACACCCACAGAGAACGCTGGCGGACTGGTTCGAGCACGGATACGATCTCGCGCCGATCACGACCGCGCTTGTAGCTGTGGTGCAGGCGAGCGAACCCCTGGCAGCCCGACTGGTGCTGGCGGTAATCGAGCAGATCGTTGCCGATGAACACCCCGACGATCATCCGGCGGGGCTGACTGATCTGGCTTCCGAGATTGTCACCTCTCAGAGTGGGCTCCTTCGGATTCGGCTGGAGTGCTGTCTGGCGGACCTGGCCATACGAGCCGGACAGAGCCCGGAAGAGGCCTACGCCGACCTCACCAGGCGCGCACTGGGCGGCCGCATACCGGAACGGCTCGCGGTCCTGGTGCACATCCGCCACGCACGCCCACTGGCCATTGCAGACCTCGGAAACGAAGCCATCGAGGTCTACCGGCGCGCCGTACTGGCCGCTACCCGAGAGAGCCTGGGAGGCGACGCCCGGCATGCACTGTGGTCCATTTGCTTTCTGTCCGACCAGTACAACGGCGGATTCAAGGCATCGTCCCAGGCCATGCTCTCGGCCCGCACGGTCGGTGCCAAAGGCTCGCACCAGTGGCTTTGGCAGGACAGGATCTCCGGTGCGCTGACCGACGAGAACCTCGCCCACCAGCGCTACGGCGAAGTCTTCACCCGCGCCGGAGAAACAGGGCACGCCGTGCGTCAACTCGTTCTTGCCGGCCGCAGGAAGGACGCACGCTCCGCCGCTGCATCGCTTCTCAAGTACCTCGATGTAAGCGACCTCCTGGAGGTGCGCGCGATGGGTATGCAGCACGGCCGCAGCAGTGATCGGCCAGCAGGCGGATCTCATTCCCGATGATGCCGTCGCGGGCATCGCCGCCCGCCTGACGCAGATCGTCATCACAGGCGCGCAGACAGGGCTGACCAGCATCCGTCCGGTCCAGGAGGCTCTCGGAGCGCTTGCAGCGCTCGATGAGCGACTGCCAGCGACGTCAGCGCAACAAGTTCTATCCCTGTTGGTCGAATGGATCCCCAGAGAGCCGAACGTCTCCCGATTCATCGACGAGCAGATGCTGGCTTTCCTCGATGCCTGCATCAAGGCCGAACTGCACCTAGCCGACCAAGCTACCCAAGGCCTAATGGATGCGTGGAAGCTCGATATAAAAGGCGCTGAAGGTCTGCTTGCAAGGCCGCCTGCCATCGGCCGTGCCAGTGATACGCCAAAGGGTGCAGTTCCTTTCGAGGGAATGTCCTGATCAGGCAGTGAGTTCGTAGTCCTGCTGGTTGTGGGCCGGATAGAGACGCTGGTGTTCTCGGGCGGCATGGAAGCGCCAGTAGGAGTCGAGATCGCCGTTGCAGATCAATGCTCGGAGTCGCAGGACGGCTTCGGCGCCGCCAAGGCCCCAGCGGGCGCCGGTGATATCGAGACGGTCGCCGATTAGATGGCGGCAGGCGCCCTCGATGGCACCGGTGGCGATCGGCCAGCCTGCCCCCAGGGCGATGTCGTAGCGGAGCTGATCGAGGTGGCCGGTCAGGTAGCGGCAGCACGAATGGACCGCCTCCCGCCTGCCAGCGGACAAGCCGACTTGGTCGGCCCGAGTCGTCATCTCCTTGGCAGCGCGGTCGGCTTGGCCTGCGAGGATCGTGGTCAGATGGCCGGCGACCCAGGCATCGGCCTCGGGAGTTCCGGGCTTATGGAAGGCGTGAGCGGCTTCCCAGACGTACTCGGTGACGTGCACAAAGTCCAGGAGAACGTTGATCGTGCAGCCTCGTCGTGCGGCTTCGTGTTGGATCAGATCGAGTTGGTGGCGGGCGCCGTCGACCAGGACGATCCAGCACCGATGGTGGCCGGGATCGCGGGCTTCGGCCTGGTCGAAGACGTCGCCGATGACCTTCTCGGGCGGGTGAAGGAGGGAGGCGGTGCACCATTTCCGCGTCGCTGCGGGTCCCCGGCGGACCTGGCGGCGGGTGCTGCGGCCGCCGGGCGGATGGATCACGTCATGCGGGCGACGGGGGGCCGGCACGGCATCGAAGACGCAGGCCACGGTGGCCATTCGTTTGCGGTTCGGCTTCTCGCCCGGCGTGAGTCTGCTGCGATGCCCGCGCTGCGCGGAGGCGAGGTGGGCCTTTTGGGTGGCGGGCCGCAGGGCCTCGGGCCGCATCACCACGCCCTTGCCGTCGACCTGGATGACCAGCAGGACGTCCCGGCTGGTCGGCATGGGGACCGCGTGGCGGTTGAAGTCGTCGATGTCGTCCGCCGCAGCGGCCACGAGCTGTTCGAGGCGGCGTTTGCCCAGGACTCTTCCGCAGCGTCGCTCGATCGCGGCCTGGGCCTGGTCGAACGAGCCGCGCACCGCCTCGGTGACCGCGAGTCGGCGCAGTCCCATCGAATGCCGGCCCGCGGGCAGCGACAGGGCCTCATCCGTGGGGTGGACGTTGGTCAGTCCCGGCCCTCGATGGGCCATCCGTTCTACCCGGACCAAGCCGAACAGGCAGGCCAGCCAGCGCGTGTGACCGGCCTCGCGCCACGGGCGAAGGCGCCCCTCCGGGCCGATCACCGGTGGATGTATGCCGGCTCGCACCGCTTCCTGCTCGCGACGGGCGCGCAGGTCGAGATGGTCCTGCAGCAGTTGCCGCAGCAGTCCTCGCCCAGCCTGCTCCAGATGTTCTTCCAGCTCGGCGTGGCTCCAAAGGGAAGCCAATTCGCCTTGCAGGGTGCGTAACAGCGACTCGAAGGCACTGACCGAGCGGACAAAGGGGTCAGCGCTCACGCAGGTGTCATACGGTTCCATCCCAGGGCTCTTCTCGGCTGGGTCGATTTGGTTGGCACCTTCGACTCTAGGGAGGAGAGCCCTGCCCCATGGAGGAGTTGGCCGCGGTTTCTGTCTCATGGCGGGCCGGGCTGAACAAGCCGGGATCACTCTCGCCCAGCCAGCCCCTGGCGACCAGCCGCTTCAGCTTTCCCCGCGTGCCCTCGATCTTCCCCGCCTCGGCGGGCAGCCCGATCCTCGGCACGATCTGCTTCGCCCGCACCGGCCCCGGAGCATCCCGGACGATTTCCACGATGTCCCGGTAGATCCGCGGCAGGTCCTGTGTGTCCATCCCCGGCCTCCAGTGCGGCACCGACAGCACCCCCACCACCCGTCTCTCGGCCCCCGCGAACGCAGACGGCTCCTGACCATCGCCGGTCACCGCGGCCTCCGTATCCGATGTGACAGAAGCGCCTGCCGACATCTCGGCCATCACCTCGGAGACCGTTTCCCGCGCGATCCGCAACCGGTCCAGACCTTCCCGGGCCTCCTCCAACCGACCGGTCACCTCAGCAAGTTGCTCCTCAAGGCCGTCCACCCGCTCCCGGGCCGCCGCCTCCCGGGCCTCCAGTTCCTCGAACAGTGAGCCCATCCCAGTCGCCTCCTCCACCGTCACGGTAGAGACGACAGCTCAGCCGATCCACCCGCACGCTTCGTCAGTGCGAGGGGCAGTCCTTGCCGGCCAGTTCACGGTGCGGATAGGGCCCGTCAGGCATGGTCTCGTTCAACCAGTCGGTGATCCACTCGGCCAGCGACTGCCTGAGCGGGGCCAGGGCATGCTCCATGCAGCAAATGTTGGGGTCCCAGTCCCACATCTGCCCATCGGCCGTCTGGAAGTCGATCAGCGCCCACATCGCGCCGCCCCGGTCCATGAGCGGAACGATCCCCGGCGGAAGAGGGCTCTCGGGATCGGCGAAGTCGCTGTACGCCTCCGTGATGTCAGCGCAGTCGCTGAACCAGTCGCCGGTGTCCGTCAGGGACACCACGTCCCACGGTCCAAAGCCACCGTTGGCCACTTCGAGATACAGCCTTCGCAGGAGTTGGGGCATCGGGCGCCCCACCATCTGCTCCACTGCCCGTACATCGTCCGCGGAGGCCGGCTCCGGCAGCCCCCGGTCAGCTACCCGCTCCCGCGCGGCCAGGATGAGATCGTCGTCAGTCACAGACAGATCTTCGATCACGCCGCACTGCTTGTCGATGGGTAAATTACCTGCTCAGCGCCTTCCCTCAGAAGGAACTGCACCCTACGCCAAAGGGCGCAGCAAGGGCACCGCGGGGCCACGGCCCTCCTGATCGACTGGCAGGTGGAGGACCCGTCTATCCCGAAGACCGTCCGGGAACTGGCCGACACAGTGCTGGCTGAACCGGTGGGGACCGTTCGCCCTTTCTATTCCAAGGGAACCTCCGCACGGCAGTGCTCGGACTACGTCAGCCGATCTCCGTCCATGTGCAGGTGGTGGCGGCTGACGTGCAGTGCTCGTATCCGGGCAGGCTGGAGCCCGCCTGCCCGGCAGCGAAGGGGTACAGATACCGCGTGCGGGAGAGGCGTGTCGAAAGGGAGGGACGCCCCGACATTCAGAGGTGCCGGGGCGTCCACACGACTGTCCTACGTCGCGTCGACCAGGTACTGCAGGTCGCTGACGACGTATTCACCGTAGTTGAACGCCGTGCCCAGATCGGACAACTGCACGTACTGTCCGTGGGAGAGCGTTGTGTGATCCGGTGACTGTGCTGCGCTCGACAGAGCGCGCAGCAGGAGCCGGAAGGCGAGGTCGGGGGAGCACGAGCGGATGCATTCGGCCAGAGCGTCTGCCGTCTGCGGGCCGAGGGCTGGCTCGAACTCCCGTACCGCGTCCCGTACCCGGTCGGCCAGTTCTTGTCCTTCGTACAGATCGGCGGCGGACAGCGCTGGCACAGATGGCTGTTGTGACAGCCACGCGTCGCACAGTGCAATCACCTGCCGCATCCATTGGGCACCGTCGGCGACTCGGCCCCGGCCGAAGAAGTACGCTCCGTTCTCTGCGCAGCCTTCCCAGATCGTGGTGATCCGGTCGGGGCTGAGGCCGTCCAGCAACCGTGTCGCGTCATGACGCACGAGCAGCACGGACTCGGGGTCGAGTTCCTCTACGAACTGGTCCGCCACCGCTGCTGTTTCTGTTGGGTGGTCGCGTGTCCAGTCCTGGTGGAAAAAGCCCATCACCCAGGGGAGGCCGAACATGAATTCGCTGGAGCGTGCTGTCATCTCTCATCTCTCCTAGGACGGGTACGCCGTGTGTACGTAGTAGCCAAACCTGTGTCCTTTAGCGCGTTTGAGAATGACGGTGTACCGGTTGCCGGCCTGTGTGATCCTCCCGTCGGCGTTGGCCACCCAGCCGAGGGAGTTGTTCGCTCCGAACGATCCTGTCAGTGTCTTCTGCTGATCCTTTCCACGGAGCCACCGAGTGATCTCCCCTGCCTTGTTTGCAAGGGCGTAGTCCACGACCTGCTGCGCCGTCTGAAGGTCAGCGAACACCCCGTTGACGCCCTTCTCGGCCGCAAGCTCCAGAGCCCGTGCCTGGGTGATGTTGACGTGCTCGTCGATGACGTGCGCGACACCGGGAAACGCCTGCGCGTCGGCCGCGAGGTCGTTGCAATTGTGGACCAGGACGGGAGTTGTGCCTGCTAGCACGTAGAAGGTGTGCGGACCTCCGACGCTCAGGTCGAAGACCTGCTGGGGCGCAAGTCCGGTCCGGTCGTTGAGTGCGGACACCGAACGCATGGTCCCGTCGGGCGACCGCAGCCGGTCGCCGACGCGCAGATCGGAGACGAGGATCCAGCCGCGCTCGACTACGAAGAAGCGATGCCCGGCGGTGCTGGACAGACGTCCGCCGCCCGTCAGGGCGATGTCTACGAGATGGTCAGTGCCGTGCTGGAAGGTTCGGGTGACCGGTTGGGTCTGCGGATTGCCGGCGCCCGGATCCGTGGCCAGCACCCGGTCTGCCGGCCGGACGTCAGCGATGTTCTTTCCGGTGCCGTCGGCCATCAGCACGCGGGTGTCTGCCGGGAAGCTGTTCACCCTGCACGCAGTGATCAGATCCTGGTAAACGTCGAAACTGCGCTCGGCATCGGCCAGCGTGGCCGGATTGATGTCATCCAGGGCTTTCAGTGCTCTGAAAGCGTCCGCAACCCCGATTCCGGTGCGCAAGGCGGCGTCGAAGGCGCGGATGGCGTCGACCG
The DNA here is from genome assembly GCF_042728395.1 of Streptomyces sp. NPDC060205. Classification (NCBI taxonomy): domain Bacteria; kingdom Bacillati; phylum Actinomycetota; class Actinomycetes; order Kitasatosporales; family Streptomycetaceae; genus Streptomyces; species Streptomyces sp. NPDC060205. The sequence goes on along the minus strand of NZ_JBHWZP010000067.1, from coordinate 18,523 downwards.
CATCGATGACTTTCTGGCCCGGGATGAAGTTGGACGCCGCCCAGGCGCAACCGCTGGCGCTGCCGTGCCAGCAGTCCACGAAGTCCTGCGCAAGGATGGCCCAGGCAACCTTGGCGATGATGGTGGCGATGCCCTGGGCCAGCTCCAGCTTGGTGAAGTAGCGGGTGATCTGCTGGGACAGGTTCTCGAAGGTGTCCGTTGCGACGAAAACCGTGTCACTTGGCGGGCAGCCCGCCTCCGTGGCCGGCACATCGGGGTCGGTGCACACGTAGAAGCTGACGGTCGCGTTGAAGTGCAGGGTGAACTGCACGGTGCAGCCGCCGAAGCCGATCTCGATGACACAGTCGTTGTCCTGGTGCGGTTCCCTGATCGGGTCGATCTTGTCGACGACGTAAAAGGAGTTGGCAACGCCGGTTCCAGCGCCTACCTTCACCTGCTGGTTTGCCTGTTTACGTTCGGCCTCCTCGGCCGCCTGCTGGGCTGAGTCGGCGTATTTCTGGGCGTCCTTGGCGGCTTCCTCGGCCACCGCTGCTTCGGTGGCGGCGTGGTCGGCGGCTTTGCGGGCGTCCGTGGCTGCCTGCTCTGCCTCGGTTGCGGCTTTGCGGGCGGCCTCGGCATCGAGAGCGGCTTCGTCCGCAGAGTCGCGGGCGTCGTCGGCGTAGCCCTCGGCCCGGCCTGCCGCCCGGTCGGCCGCTGCGGCGTCTTCGGTGGCCTGCCGGTCGTATTCGATGGTGCGTGCGAGGGACTGTGCTGCCTGGGCCGCGTAGGTGGCGGCTTCTGCGGCGTATCCGAGGGCTTCCTTTGCGGAGGCGCGGGCTGCCGCGGAGAATGCGGCGGCCTCGGCGGCCAGGGTGTAGGCCGCCTTGGAGTCGCCGGAGGCCGCGTTGGCCGTGCTCTGCGCCTGGGCGGCGGCCTCCGACGCGTTCTTCGCGTGGGCCTCGGCGACGGCCTGCTGCTGCTCGGCGATCGTCTTCGAGGACTGCCCGGTCAGGACCGCGAGTCCGGCGGCTGAGTCGCTGGTGATGTACGGGGAGCCGAGCTGGATGGCGTCGTTGGCCGGTGCGGCGACCCGGACGGCTGCGTTGCCTGCGTCGACCGCGGCCTGGGCGGTGGTGTAGGCGTATCCGGCCGCCTTGGTCGCGCCGGCCAGTGCGGTGGCTGCCTCCTTCTTGGCCTTGTCGGCCTGCGTCTTGGCGTCGGCGGCGGCCTTTTCTGCGTCGTCGGCGAGTTCGTCGGCGGTGCGGGCCGCGGTGGCTGCGCTCCGGGAGGCCTTGATGGCGTCCGCGGCCGCGCTGGTAGCGGTGCGGACGGCTGCGTCGGCCTTCAGCTTGGCGGCCTGGGCGTCGTCGGAGTCGGAACGGGCCCGCTTGGCAGCGGCTTCCGCCCGTGTCGCCGCCGCGTCGGCGTCGGCCGCGGCCTGGGTGGCCAGGTCGGCTTCCGAGCGTGCGGTGGCCGCCGCGGTCTCCGCGGTGTCGGCGGCGGCATCGGCGTCATTGGCCGCCTGCCGGGCTTCCTGCGCGTTGTCCTCGGACTCGCTGGCCTGGGCGTAGGCCTCCTTGGCATCGGCTTTCGCCCGGGAGGCGTTGGCCTTGCTCTCCGCGTCCCAGGCGTCGTCCCGCAGATCCCTGGCCTTGTCGCGGGCGGTTTCCGCGCCCTGCCGTTTCTCGGTGGCGGTGGTATCGGCGGTGTCGGCCTTGGTCTTGGCCGTCTGCGCCTTGGACGCCTGTTCCTGGGCGTTGGTCTTGTGCTGGGCGGCTTCGGCCTGCTTCTGCGCGGCGGTCGCCTTCTCCGCCTTCGCGGTGGCTTCCTCGGTCTCCGCGGCAAGCCGTTTAGCGTGCGCGGTGGCCGCGGCGGCCTTGGCATCCGCCTCGGCGTTCTTCGTCTCGGCGAGTTTGGTCTTGGCCGTGTCCCGGGAGTCCTTGGCGTTCTTGGCCTGCACCGCGGCGGCGTCCGCCGAGGCCTTGGCCTGTTCTCGCGCGGCCTTGGCCGCGGCGTTGCGGAACGCGGCCTGCGTGGCCGCGGCCTGGGTCGTCGCCAGGGCGGTGATGGTCGCGCTGTCGCCGGCCGAGGCGCGGGTAGCGGCCTCGGCGGTCTGCCCGGCCTGCATCATCGCGGTCAGCGCGGCGGCCGACGCCTTGGTCACCTGCGCCTTTTGCTGGCCCACGAGCAGGGCCCGACCGCGGGGAGCACCGTCGCGGTCGGCGATGGCGTAGGCGGCCTTGAGGTGCTCGTCGGTCTCGACGGCGGCGATGCCCGCGCTCTGCGCCTGCTTGCTCAGCACCTCCAGCTGGGTCTTGGCAGCGGCCCGGGCGTCAGTGATGCCCTTGGCGGCCTGGGTGAACTGGGCCTGGGTGGGGTAGTTGATGTCGCTCGTGCCGTTGTGCCCGGAGGGCACGATGTCGAACTTCTGCGGGTCGCTTTCGTTGCAGGTCCAGGTCCAGGCGTCCTGGCTGTTGGCGTAGGTGTGCATGTCCAGGCACTTGCCGGTGCCGGTGTTGTACAGCCGGGTGGTGCCGCGGGTGGTGTACTCCCACTTCTGGGCGCCGCTCTGGTTGCACGTCCACTGCTGGATGACGGTGCCATCGGCGGTGCCGGAGCTCTTCACATCCAGGCACTTGCCGGAGTTGACGTTCACCAGGGCGTTGTTGACGATCTGCCACTTCTGGTTGGCGCCACTGTTGCACGTGTACATCTGCACGACGGCGCCGTCGGCCTTGGAGCTGCCGCCCACTTCCAGGCATTTGTCGGACGCGGCGTGGATGTGGACGACCATCGGGCTGTCGCCGACCCAGCCGGGTCCGCCAGCCGACCAGTAGTCCTGCCAGCGGGTGAGACGGTCGGCGATCCAGGACTGGCCGAGCATCTCGCCCAGCGCCTTCGCCCCGGTCGCCAGCGCCGTGGTGGCCTGACGGTTGTCGGTGAAGATCTTGCCGCGCTCGGTGGCCTGCGCGGTGATCTCCTGCTGCCATTCCGCGGAGGCGGTGGCGACGACCTGGCCCAGCACCTTGCTCGGGTCGACGGGGTTGCGCCAGGTGCAGGCCGCGAACCGGGTCTTCAAGTCCTCCACCGCGAGCCTAAACTCCAGGCTGCCCGGCTCAGGGGCGATGCGTGCGAAGCCACCGGACGCCAGGAAGAGGCGGGCGTCATCTGCGCCCAGGCCGTCATAGCCGTCGACCAGCTTCTCGAACGCCTGCTTCTCGGCGTATGCCTGCTGCCACTGATCGCTCGGCAGGTTCGGGTCCACCTCCGAGTACAGCGGGCTGCCGAGGTCGGTGACCGCCTTGACCGTGGCCGCGTCGGCCTGCGGGGTGGGGTCCTGGTAGAAGAGGCTCTCGTCCTTCCAGTACTGCTCCCCGAGCCACTTGGAGAAGCCGACCTGGTCGAAGAAGTCCGCTCCGCTGCCGCTGGGCACGCCGGGCGGCCACGCGAACCCGGTGTCGGTGAAGCCCGCGGGCGTGGACAGACCGGCCAGCGGCGCCTTCCACGCGTTCACCCGGGCGCTCAGGGCCGCACTGTTCTGGCCGGTCGCGTCCCTGTCCTGCTGGAATGCGGCGGCCAGCGGGGTGTTGTTCCAGTACTCGCGGGCGGCGGTGACGCGCAGTTGCTCGGGGGTCTGGGTCAGACCGCCCTGGGCGAGGGTGCCCATCGCGGGCCCGCCCAGCCGCAGGGAGTCGCCCATGAGGCATTGGTCCTGGCGCAGTTGCTCGGCGGCACCGGCGTCGAAGCCGTCGTAGCTGTCGCCGACAGGACTGGAGGGCACCCTGTTGTCGGCGGGCGGCTGGGGGCCGAGCAGACCGGCCAGCACCGCGCCGATGGCAACCAGCGGAATGAGCGGCCCGGAAGCGGAACGCAGCCGTCGGGCCCGCGCACCCAGACGGGAACGTCTGCCTGGACGCGGGGATCTGGGCGGTCTGCCGGACGGTTTGTCAGGCGATCTGGAGGAGCGTCTGAGACGCACGAGAACATCCTTCGTCGGTAACGGAGACGACACGGAAGGCGCTAGACGATGGGGCGGACAACTGCCCGCTGCCGACTGCCATGGCATGCCGAACAGAGGGCGCTCGCCGCATGCCGAAGCCCCCTCCCCCGTGACGACGGCGCTCCCCTGCCGCAGACAACTGGTAAATCAGCGCAGCGTTTTGCTCTGCCGCGCGACGACCCATTCAGGCATGCACCAAGATCGCTATACAAGACGTTGATCACGACGTGACCGAGAAGCAACGGTGCATAAAAAGTGAAGGAATCACGTGCATCCCATGGCGCATCCGTGATGGCCCTGCCGGACGCCTGGCTGCGGTCGCTCAACGTCGTCCGAAAGTTGCTACCTGCACGCACCCGGTGAAGACGGCTCGTCGTCCGCATTCCTGACCTGCTGCACGCTTCAGCGAGCGAGCATCTCATCTGGCACAAGCGCCGACCGCCGAGGCAGTGACCGTCCACGGCCTGGTCTCACGCCGCACGCGATCGGCTGGGGCCATCGCGGTAGTCGGCGAAAGAAACCGGACGTGCGCTTGATCCCGTCCGCTCCTCTCAGCGGGTCTCGACGATGTCGGGGCGGGGTTCAGGAGCCTGACTGGAGTGGCCGACGAGGAGGCGGCACAGAATGCTGAGCGGCGTCAGGTGGGGTTTCAGCAGGGTGACGTGCTCGACGTGCGCGTAGATGAGGCGGGCCCCGACGGAGTTGCAGGGCTCGGATGCTACGAGGGCCTCGTCCTGAGGATGCTTGATCTGCTCGTCGCAGTGACGGCAGATCCGCGGTGGGTGCGTCATATGTGGGCGACACCAAGATTCTAGTGGTGGTCGCACAGGGGGTTTACGGAGCAGGCGAGCCGCTGGGCATGCTTCAGCTCCGCCGCCAGGCCGCGGTCGGGGGCGAGGTCGAGCCGCATGCGGGACTCCCCGACACAGGCCAGGGCGCAGGCGTGGGGCACGTCGTCCTCGGGAAGAGCGAACGCGGCCCGCTCTCCGCAGCGTGAGCCGGCGGGGCGGCGGCGTACGGCAGGACGTTGAGAGCGGCAGCAGCGAGGCCCCGGACAGGAGACTTGATCATCTGCTGTTGATAGCGACCCACCGACCACGCCGTGCGGTAACTGCCCTACAGGTCACCCGTGCGAGGAGAACAGTCGTACTGGAGAAACGAACCTGCGCGGGAAGCGGGCTGATGCAGTGGGGTGGTGCTGGCTGCCAGGGTTCTCGCAGGGTGCGTCGCAGCCCGGGGAGGTCACCCTCGCATGCGTCGTGTTCCTCCGCCGCCCATAGGCCGACGGTCAGATACGCCAGGAGCGGATGCGGTCGGCCGCAGCGCGTGCGCGAGGTGACCTGCCCGGACTGCGGTATGAGCTACGACGCACCCTGCGAGAGGGTGATCTGTGCAGCGGCGAGCAGAACTGACGGCGTCCGCTGCGCCGCCCTTCCCTGATCGGCCGCCAGGCCCGGGTTCGCGGCAGCCGTCCAGATCCGACCCGTGCAGCGCGGCGGGACGGGACCCGTCCGCCTGCAGCCCGGTCGGATCTTCAGGAGAGGGAGCGCGCCCCACACCCGGGATTAGGCCAGATGTTCGACCGTCTGGGCGGGGCGGATAACGAAGAGACGCTGCAGGCGAGGGGAACGGGGCCAGTTCATTTACCCCTCGCTTTCCCTTTGGTCGATGTGGGTGCGCTCTGGTTGCGCCTCGCAAGGGAGGCGACCGAAGTCCATTGCCGCTGATGGGGGTGACACGTGCAGTCTGCTGAGCGCGGCTCCCCGGGTGTTGTGGTGACTGGTGGGGTGTTCTACCTCTGGTGTGACGCTGTGGCCTGAAGAAGGTGATGCCCGGTAAACCATGATTTCGATCATGTTGCTTTGTGTCGGGGCGTGGTGGGGTTCGCGGGCTGTTGTGTACAACTCACGAACTCGCAGGGGAGATTGACGCATTGAGACTCTTACGTGTGTCGGCGTGGAGACATGTTGCGGCTGGTGCCGCGCTGGCTTTGGTGGCGGGGATGGGCACCGCGGCCGCGGCCCCCACGCCGCCCGTGCCGGGCTTGGAGGATTCCCCGGCGGAGGTGGCGGCGGCCGGACCGCAGGACCTGGACGCCATCGCTGCCGGGGGTGCGCGGCCGGTGTCGGGCACCGCTCCATCGGCCGGCCCCAAGTTCGCCAAGTCAGGCTCGGTCTGGCGGGTCATCGCCCCGGAGGTGGTGCTGCGCAACACAGTGACCGACGCGGACGGTGACACCTCCAACCTGACGTTCCAGGTGTACACCGCGAACGCGGACGGCACCCCGAAGGCGGAGGTCGACCTCGATGGCGCGGGCACGAACGATGTGCTGGTGTCGCCGTATGTGGCCTCCGGCGCCACGGCGAAGGTGACGGTGCCCTACGGCATCCTCAAGCCCGGAGTGCTGTACAAGTTCCGCACCTCCGCCTACGACGGCAGCCTGTACGAGACGACCTGGTCGCCATGGGCGGACTTCCGTATCGATCCGTACGTGAAATTCCCCGCCGCGCAGACGTCGTCGACGATCGACACGACCGCGCAGGAGAACACCGAGGTCACCCGCACCGATCCAGGTCCCGCGCTGCCGACGTTCAACGCCAACGGGACGGTGAAGCGGGAAGCCACCCAGGAGCGCACCTGCGGCAAGCAGGACGCCGAGGGCCGCAAGCTGTGTATCGAGCTGTCCCCGCCCACCGCGGAGCCGAAGGCGCGCGCGGAAAAGCGCACGAAGGCGCTGCGCGAGGCGACAGCGGCCAGGGCTCGCAAGGCCGGTGAGTCGTCCGCTGGGGCAGCTCAGGCAGCGGCCGATGCGCCGTTGGCGGACCTGGTCAGCTGGTGCTCGGACGAGCCGGCCGGCGCGGACTACATGAACCGCACCGATGCCTGCCTGAAGAGCATCGGGTCAGGAACACTGACATTCGTCGACACGAGCGACGCCACGATCGGCTTCGCCGCGTTCGATTTCGAGTAGCGCATCAAGGCCTATCCGAACAAGTCAGCCGGCGGGACCAACTTCGCGGAGTTCGACCAGCAGATCCGCATCATGCCGGTGCGCATCGACGCCGCTCTTGACGGCGTCACGATGAAGTGGAACACCTCCTCGACGTGCGAGGCGTGCAACACGTCGGTGATCCGGTGGGCCGACGACTTCGACAACGCGGCGGGCGACAGCGCCTACTGGGACGCGGACGACTGGAACGCCTACACCGACGGCAGGTGGGGCACCCGCGCCACCACCTGGAACGGGACTGGCAAGGAGACCATCGACCTGGGCTGGTCGGTGACCGCGAGCGTGGACGCCAGCAGCATCCCCTCCGTGACCGCGGACTTCGGTACCTCCGGCATTCCCGAGGTACAGGAATTCGCGCCGCGCTGCGACGACTTCGTCGGCGGGTCGCTGCCGGGCTGTGTACTGCCGTTCTTCAAGCCGACTTACACCGTGGACACCAACAAATACCCGGCCGCGGGGGGTTACTACTGGTACATGCAGCAGGTGATGCCCGACCATGCAGGGTCCAAGCGCTAGGACTCGCTGCTGCACTACCTGGGCCCGGACACCCCTCTGACGACCAGTACCGGCGCGAAGTGGACGAAAGCCAACAGCAGGAACGTCATCTGCGGTTCCAGCTCCGCCTGGAGCATCCACCCCTCCGATGCGTTGGTGGGATCGGTCGACTGCGACGAGTATGCGATGGCCTCGACACACGAGTCCGGCGGCTACCCGCAGGGCGTCAACCTGGTGACCTCGGGAACCAAGTGTGCGCAGCTGTTCACGGACAAGATGGGCGACGGCTCGGCGAACTTCGGCCTCCTCGCAGACACGCGCGCCGTGACGAACGGGCCGAGCGGCACGGAGCGGTGCGGACGCGCTGCCATCAACAGCGTGCAGAACGAGGAAGCATTCAAGGACTATCCGGCCCCGTCGTGGCGGCTGCTGGACGGTGACGGATTCTTCGTGACCCTGCCGGGATACGAGCACTGCACGTCAACCGCAACCACCTGCACATGGGAGAAGATCGGCTGACGTAGTCCGAGCACCGGATACGCGACGCCGTAAGGGGGACCAGCCCGCAGGGCTGGTCCCTTCTCATATGTGGTCAGCCGGACAGGGGCTGCCAGCGTTCCTCGTGTGCCGGATTGATGCTGCTGAGCCAGATCAGCGTTCCGCCGATCAGGCCAGGCTTGTCCCGTGCGGCCAGGGCCGGGGCCTCCAGCATGTCGGCGGTCTCTTCCAGGTAGGTGACCAGCGTGTCGAGTACGTCGCCGGCGGCTTCGACCTCGCGGGAGAAGAACCCCAGGTAGCCGGTAGCGGCGTCCAGGTACAGGCCCATGGTGTGGTCGGCCGGACCCAAGGCGATCACCGGGATCCGGGTCGCCTCCCACACGGTGATCCGCTCCTCCTCGGGACGGCCGGCGTTGAGGACGGCCTGCTGGGTCTGGGCGCCCATCTTCAGCCGGTAGCGGGCGGCCACGGCGTCCAGGTTCATCAGCGCCATGTTGCCCGGGAGACATCCCCAGCCGTCGGCTCCGTCGTCGCCGCCGGTCAGCATCCACAGCGTGCGCAGCTCAACGGGTATCGGGATGCCGAGATCCTCTTCCAGTGCGGCGATGGCCGCCGGACTGGCGCCGGCGCGGAGCGCGGCATAGGAAGCGGGAGCGTTGTCCTTCAGCCAGCCGGTGATACGGCCCCAGGCGTCGGCGACCTCCCGTACGGCAGTCGCCGCGGAGACAAGGTCACCGGACGGGTCCCCGCCCTGCTCCCGGTCCCGGTCAGGAGCGCCCGTGGAGATCGTGGAGGGACCAACGGCCTTGAGGAACCGGATCTCGATACGGTCCGGTTCGCGGATATAGCCTACGGACAGGTCAGGACAGTCATCGAACATGTCCCCGTCGACCGCCACCGTCAAAACGCCGGGCAGCTCCGAAGGCCGGCCCATGTCAGGGTCGTCGGCCAGCTGACCGGCCAAGGCCTTTAATGCGTAGGGGACATCCGCCCCGAGCCGGGCTGCAATGTCACGTACGTCCGGCTGGATTTCAACCTTCACAGCCTGATGCTCCTTGCTGGTCGGATAAGAGACGGCACCCTCCACACAGTAGGCCCGCGCGTACACCGGCAAGGGGTACGACAGACGACCTGCCCTGCAGAGCGCACCTGCCAGCCCCCCGTCTACTGCGAACCACAGGTCCCCACCACACCAGATGTAGGTGACTACCACCGAATCCCTGGCCGTGGCAAGATCCTCGACAGCGTCAGCTATTGAGACCGGAACCGATTCCTAATGGGCCGCGAAGCGGGTCACCGCCAACCGATTCCCGAGCCCACGAGTTCTGTTCGGTAGACCGCGAGGCCCTCTTCAAGGGCGCGATACGGCACCCCGCGAGAACCGTCTCGCCCCTGGCGGGGCACCGAACAGGTACAGGCTGGCTGAAGGCCCCGTGGGAGGTGGCGAGTGACGTCGCGCTGTCCAGGTGAGCCGCGATGCGGGCGATGGTCTGCTCGTTGCCCTCGAAGAGGTGAGCCTGCAGCCCCGCGGCTCGGGCGGCCTCGATGTTGACGTCGTAGTCATCGATGAAGAGACAGTCCGCCGGGCGTACTTCCAGGCGAGCACACGTCATTTCGAAAGCCTGCCGGTCGGGCTTGCAGACACCGATTTCGTGGGAGTAGAAGATCTGCTCGACCAGCTCGTCGAACTGGTACATCGCTGTCTCCAGCTCACGGGCGCCCACGAAACTGTTGCTGAGGATGCCCAGCCGACAGCGGGATTGCATCCCGCGGACATACTCGATCAGCTCCACGTTCGGGGTCCCCAGATACTCCTCCCACAGGTCGGACATGAACGACTCGACCTGCATGGCATCAAGGCTGAGCCGGGCACCGACCTGCGCCCGTACCTCCGTCTCGGTGATTGTCCCGACGGCCCCGGCCTGCCAGACGTCATCCAGCCGCCGGTCCACGCTCCCCAGGGGCAGTCCAAGCCGCTCGTCCCATTGGTGCAGCCACCCGGTCGGGGGTGTGATCTCCAAGACTCCGCCGATGTCAAAAATGACGCAGCGCGATTCCATAAACGGTCCCCTCATCCCGTCTCCGGCCGAGCCAAGGGCACGGAGATCGCTGGCCTGGTTGCCCTGCACACTGTCGGCCTTCACCTTCGGGCAAGGTCAAGACCAGAAGCGCCAGGCCAACGGGTGAGGATCACTTCACGTCCTGCGGCCAGTCACTCAGCTGTTCCAGCGGTGTCAGTTCTCATCGACATCTCCGAGCTGTTTGATCGCGAAGTGCTCCCAAGAACCGGTTCTGGCACAGATCTTGGGGAGCGGTCGCTGTCCGTTGCCAACGAAGTTAGTCCGGAAGGAGGTGTTGAGCTGGGAGGACTTGGTGGGGTGGCAAGGCAGCCGTGCCGATGAGCGTGTGGGGGTCGTCCCTGACTGGGAGGTTGGGTCTCAGCGTGGCGTGAGTCGGGCTATCGTTCCGATTTCCAGGGCTGTCCAGATTGCGCCGTCTGGTCCTTGTGCGATTCCGTGTGGTTCGGAGGACGGGCTGGGGAGGTCGTACTCGTCGATTCGGCCGGCGGGGGTAATCCGGCCGACGCGGTTGGCGCCCCATTCGGTGAACCAGCAGTCTCCGCTGGTGTCGGTGGCGATCGCGTGGGGGCGTGAGCTGCGATCAGGTAGGGCGAACTCGTCGATCTTCCCGTCTGGGGCGATCCGTCCGATCTGGCCGGCGCCGATCTCAACGAACCACATGGCGTCATCAGCACCTGCGGTGATGCCGACCGGAGCGGCGGCGGGGGTGGGGAGCGGGTAGACGGAGATGTCGCCGCCGAGTCCGATCGAGCCGATCGCGTTGGCCTGGTTCATCGTGAACCAGAGCCTGTCGCCGGGGCCGGTGGCGATAGCCGAGGGGAAGGCTCCCGGCAGCGGGAGCGGAAATTCGGTGACCTGACCGCTGGTCGTGATGCGGCCGATGCGGTCGGCACTGGCCTCGGTGAACCAGAGTGCGTCATCGGGCCCGGTCGTGATTCCGAACGGGCCGGCGTCCGGTGTCGGCAGCGGGAACGATTCGGCGTCTCCGGTGGTGGTGATGCGGCCGATCCGATGGGCGCGGAATTGGGTGAACCATAGGGCGTCATCGGGTCCGGAGGTGATGATCGACGGTCCGGTAGAAGCGGGTTCGAGTTGGTAGGAGGTGACGTCGCCGCCGGGGGTGACCCGGCCGATCCGTCCGTGGTGGACCATCGTGAACCACAGTGCGCCGTCGGCACCGCAGGTGATTCCGTAGGGCCCGGCTTCCCTGCTGGACACGGGGAATTCTGCGATCGATACGGTCGGACGACGCGGCATAGGGCAGGTCCCTTCGTAGTTGGGCGGTGGAGGTAAGCGATTGTGGATGCTATCCAGCTCGCTCCGATGACCGCTTCTGGTTAAACCTGCTGCGCGATGAGCGCTTGGTTCCGAGGGCCCGGTTCTTGGTGTGGTGCCAGAGAGCGAGGCTTGGTGGCACAGAACCGCAGCGGACTGGTTTCCCTGTCCCGCAGGAGTTCCTCCGTGCCGTGGACGTCGGTGGCCGCCGCGATGCGCTCGCTCAACATGGGCCACGCCCGCTGGTCGTCTGCCGAGCGCAGGATCCTCACCTGGTCCCACGCCGCCCTAACCGCACCACCTTGACCTGCGCCCCGCTCATCGCCATGCGAACCGAGCGTAGCCACACGGACCAGCGCAACAGGTGACGATGACGCAATCAGACCGGAAAGGGGGACCTTCCGCTCCGGGAACTTCCCTCACAACCTCCCGCCGCGCGTACGGAGATCTCCGGCAGGCGGCGCCGGTTCTCCCCCGGGCCGGCGAACGGCGGTCAGAGCGTCAGGCGGTGCGCCTGCGGTACCACCATTGCCCTCGCCCGGGTGAGGAGTGGCCCAAGTCCGGGCGGATCGCGGCCGATCATCGCTAGCAAGAGCTCATGTTCTCGACGATCGCAGTCACTGCTGCTGCCCTCCTACCCTTCCCGCTCGCCGCTGCGCCCGCCGCCACACACCAGGCGCGGGTGGAGTTGCTGCCGCTGGCCGACGCCGTCTAGCTCCTGCCCACCGCGGTCGAGTCCCGGGACGGATGCCAGCGCACGAGTTTCAAGCACTGGGTCGACGCCGACCGGGACTCGTGCCACACGCGCTCCGAGGTGCTGATCGCCGAATCCCGGGTCGAGCCGACCATCGAGGCAGGCTGCAAAGTCGTGGGAGGTGAGTGGTACTCCTACTACGACGGGGTCACGCTGACCGCGCCGGGCGGCCTGGACATCGACCACCTGGTGCCCTTGGCTGAGGCCTGGGACTCCGGTGCCAGCGCCTGGACGCCGGCCCGGCGGCATGCGTACGCCCACGACCTGGACGCCGACCGCTCCCTGGTGGCCGTCACCGCCCGCACCTACCGCTCAAAGAGTGATCAGGACCCGGCCGACTGGCGGCCCCCGCTCGCCGACGCCCGCTGCACCTACGCCACCGACCGGGTGGCGACCAACCTGCGCTGGCAGCTGACCGTCGACGACCGCGAACGCACCGCCCTGACCGAACTCGCCGCCGGCTGCGGGCAGGAGACGGTCGACTACCAGATTGCGCCATAACCACGTTCCCGGACCGGCCCGCCAGCGCACGCCCACCACAGGCCACGGGTGCCGACGGACGGCCCGACCCGGTCGGGTGGACCCGCCCGGCCTGCTCACCCGTATCACCGTGAACACGCCACCTTTGGAGTCCCCTCAGGCCAGGGCTGTGCCGAACTGGTCGGCCCGTACGAGACGGGCCGTCCGATCGGGCCGGGCCGGTGTCCGGCCGTGGCCGTGGCCGTCCGGCAGGTTCACAGCATGCCTCTCCGCGTACCGGGTCCGCGCTTCGGTGCTGTCCCTGTCATCGCGATACCGTGAGGTTGAACCTCGCATCGCCCAGGGCTCGCACGGTTGCGAAGTACAGCGAGCCGGCTTGTTCGGTCGCGGCAGCCGTGTCGATGCCGCCCAGGTCGATGATGGCGGTACCGGGCCAGCCCAGGTCGCCGAGCAGGCCGGTGACCACCGTCTTGGCTGCGACGTCGTCACCGCTGACGAAGACGGTGGCCGCGGGGACCGATGCGAGCGGATCGACCATGATGGTGAAGTTCATCGTGTTGAGGGTCTTCACCACGCGTGTACGCGGGAAGCGTCTCTGGACCCCGACGGCAGCCCCGGCGCCGGCGTGCCCCGTGGCGGTCTGCGGGGTGATCGTCGCTGAGGGGTCGAGCAGAATCTTGTCGCCCAGCGCCTCCTCCCCGATCTCGTCCAGGACGCCGAGCACGTCGGCGCCGGGCAGGGCGGTGACGACGAGGTCGGAGGAGACGACGGCGCTGCGGTGGTCGAGCCGGTCTGTTCCTGCGGGTGTTCGGGATCCGTAGAGCACACGGTGGCCTTGCGAAGTCAGGCGTGCGCCCAGCGCAGAGCCGACTTTGCCGGTTCCCAGGACGGCGATGTTCACGGACTGCTCCTTTTCAACTCTCGGTGAGGGCGGCGTCGCGTACTCACCTGGTTTCCACCGTGGCGGGAGGCTCCGGCAGAGACGGGAGCAGGTCGAGCGCCTTCTCCCAGGACCGGTCGCCGAGAAGCTGGGAACGGAGGTAGGACAGGATCAGTGCGCGCAGTGCGGCGACGCGGGCCGGGTTCTCGTCCGTGGTCTCGGCCGCGTCATAGCCGGAGATCCCGCCGAACAGGTGCCCGGCTCCCCGCATCATGAGCAGCGTCTTGTTCCCGGCCGGGCTGTGCGTGTAGGCGTCCCATCGGTAGCTCAGGCGGCTGGAGAAGTTCGGGTTCAGGTCCTCGTCGCCGGCCACGACCAGCGTGGTGCCGGTCATCGTCGCGAAGTCGGGGTACTGCAGCGACGGGTAGTTCTCCCTGGCCCACGAACCGAAGTGCTCGTCGGCGACGCCGGGGCCCCCGATGACGACACCTGCCGTCAGGCGTGGGTCCGACAGGTCCTTCTCCCGGGAATCCTGCGGTTGCAGGACCTGCATGCCCATCAGCAGCGATACCGTGTGGCCGCCCAGCGAGTGACCGACTGCCGCGATCCTGCTGGTGTCGACGCGTTCCGGCAGACCGTGGACGGCGCCGAGGATCTCCGGCAGGCGGTCCAGGACAGCGTGCATGTCGAGGGCGCGGTCGCGCCAGAAGAGCGGCGCGTCGGGCAGGTCCTGCTCGCGCAGTCCGAGCACCGTGGAATCGAGGTGTGTCGGCTGGACGACGACGAACCCGTGAGCGGCCCAGAAGTCAACCAGCGGGCCGTAGCCGCGCAGCGAGGACAGGAAGTTCGCGCCGCCGTGCCCGTGGGAGAACACGATGACCGGGAGCCCGGTGCCCGTCGCGGGCGCCGTGACCTTGATCTCCAGCTGGACAGGCCTGTCCGGGACGTCGAGGACGACGGGGCTGTAGCTCAGGATCGACGTCGGATCACCGACCGGGAACCCGGATGCGTCGGCGTATGCAGTGTTCAAAACCATCTCCTATGCGCACGGTCCGCAGGCAGTTGCCGTCCGTTCGGACACACTGTCGAACCGGCAACAAAAAATCTTGCCATCAAAGGCAATTTTGCGCAAGGAGGCATTTATGCCGGGTGAGGTGTGTATGCTGCGTACGGCAAGAATCATGTAGCGGGGAACGGTGAGAGGGAGGGCACGGTGACGACAGCCAACGGTCCCGGACTGCGGGAGCGGAACAAGGCGCGGCGTCGGCGCCACATCCTGCACACCGCTCTGCGCCTGTTCGTCGAACACGGCTACGAGGGAACGACCATCGCCGACATCGCCACGGCCGCCGATGTCGCCCCGCGCACGGTGACGGGCTACTTCCCCTCCAAGCTCGACTTCGTCACCGAGTGGCCGGCCCAACGCGAGCAGCGGCTCATCGCGCTCTACCACGCCGATCCGTCCGCCGGCTTCGTCGAGCTCGTCGACAAGTGGTGGCGCGACCTGCGTGAGCACCTCGACCACGAGGAGGCGGCGCTGACCCGCGCGATGACGCTCGCCAATCCCGGCGTCGCCGCCCTGGCCGAGGTCGAGGTGTCCCGCCGGACCCCCGGGACCGAGTTCCCCTTCGACGGCACCGATCAGCAGGACCCGTTCGAGGCCGCCGGCCGTGCGGCGATCAGAGGCATCAACCGGTCCTTCGAGCGCAGTGTCGCCGAGGGCTGCATGACCGATCGCCTGCACGAGGACCTGCTGAACCTGATCCGCAGCGTGGCCGAGACGACCCGCGTCGGCCACGGCGCACTCAAGCTCGACCGCTGACGCGCGGGCCACGCCGACCGTAACCGGCCTCGCCGAAGCCTGCGTTGCCCCCAGGACGGCGACGGGATGGGCACGTTCATCTGGAGACAGCCCGTCGACGGCGTGCTGGACGTGCTGGCTCAGCACGCCCAGCCGGCCAGCTCCCGCGCCGCAGCCTCGTCCGGCTCCTGCGTGACGGCACGTCGGCTGCGCACTGCGTCACCGACCGCGGCGGCCGCGATGATCCACGCGAGCGCGACGAGCCGCTACGCGTTGACGGGCAACTCGGACTGGAACGAGAGCACGGTCACCGCGACCCAGGCTGTTGTCAGCGCGGCGGTCGTCCACGCCCCGCGTCGGCCGGTCCGCAGGGCAACCGTGTAGACCGCGACCTGGATGGCCGGGATCATGACGTCGATGAGGGCCCCGGTGGCCTGGTTCACGACCGACAGGACCAGCACCGCGGCGAGGGTCGGGATGGGCGCCCGGCGCCGCATGAGCAGAGCGACACTGCCGGCGACGACAAGGAGCACATGCCCGGCACCCAGCGCTCGGGCGTCGCTCAGGTCGATCACCTGGAGGGTGAGCAGTCCGAGTACGGCCGCGATCACCGCCGGCACCCAGAGTGCCGCAACCAGCCTCCACCTCACCCACATGTCCGGAACGTATGCCTTCACTCCTGAGAGTAGAGGCGAGGCGGACCAGTGACGTCCCGCATGCGCAGCAGTCGCCGTACTGCGATCGCGGTACACGTAGCATTCGGCGGTTCAGTCGGTGGCTGGTCTCATGGGGGTGTCCGCGACTGCCGCTGCGGCCATCTGCCGCGCGGTGGTCACGAGGCCGGCGATCGCGTCGTCGGGAGTCAGGCCACAGAGGTCGATCAGGGCGAACAGCGACCCGGCGCTGATCACGAGGGCAAGACCGCGGACCAGCTGTTCCACGTCCGCGCGCTGCGCGGAGCCGCACCTGTAGGCCCACGGGGCCAAGGTGTCGATCACCGGTCCCTGCGAGGGCGAGCTCATCGTCGACGGCCCGTCGACGATCAGGACCCTGCCGTCTCGGCGGGCAACCCACAAAGCCGAGCCTTCCGCACTTCTTCCGCTACCGCCGTGCTGCGTTGAGGTGGAGGCCGCCCGCAACCTGGACGCTGGACGGGTCACCGGGCCGTGCGGAAGTCCTGTGTACCGATCGTCCTCAGCAGTCCGAGTTTCTCGCGCGCGTCGGTGCCGGCGGTCGGGAAGAACGCCAGGACTCTGGTGTCCGCCTCCGGCGAGAGCAGCACCTCACAGGTCAGGTGCAGGACACCGACCTCGGGGTGCAGGTACCTCTTCCGGTCGAAGCGGTGCACCGCCACCTCGTGGCGTTCCCACAGGAGACGAAACTCCTCGCTGCGCCGCAGGAGGTCGTTGACCAGATCGATGACATCCGCGTCACCTCCCCGTCGCGCGGAGGTCGCCCGCAGGTCGCTGACGTGCGCGAGGGAATGCCGCGGCCAGTCCTCCTGCGGGAAACAGGAGCGCAGGGCCGGCTCGGTGAACCACCGCCACACGATGTTCGCCGTGCGGTCGGAGCGGCGCTCCGTGGTCCATCCCAGGGCGATTCGGGCGACGGTGTTCTGCCATAGCATTTCGCCGAGATCGCTGACGACGCACGCCGGGACATCGTCGAGCCGGTCCAGCAGACTCATCACCCCGGGCCGCACGTACCCGCCCGAGTAGCGGGCCGGCGCCGAGAAACCTGCCAGGTGATACAGGTGGTCGCGTTCGTCGGGATCGCAGCGCAGCGCACGGGCCAGCGACGCCACAATCGTCTCGGAGGGATTGGCGCCGCGGCACTGCTCCAGCCGGGCGTAGTAGTCCGTCGAAATGTTGGCCAGCCGCGCCACCTCGTCGCGCCGCAGCCCCGGTGTGCGCCGCCGCACACCGTCGAGCAGGCCGAGGTCGGCCGGGCGTAGGAGTTCCCTGCGACGACGCAGGAAATCGGCGAGACCGGAACGATCAATCATGTCTCCAGTAGACCCCGGCCCGTCCGTTCCGCGCAGCCATCAGCGGCGGACAGATTGGTCCTGGCTGGGACGCCGCCCGGCCGGTGATGCTGGTTCGGCCCGCTGAGCCCGCTTCCCGACCTGTCGTGGCGGGAACATCACATCCAAAGGAACGGCTATGACTTCGATACTGATCACCGGCGGCCACTCGGGCATAGGCCTCGCCGCAGCGCGGGTCCTGGCCGCGCAGCACACCGACCTCGTCCTGGCGGGCCGCAGCGTGGAGCGGATGCGACCGGTCGCCGACGAGCTGAGGGCGCGGCACGACGTGTCCGTGACGATGCTGACGCTCGACACGTCGTCGCTCACCTCGGTCAGGACGGCCGCCACACAGATGCGCACGATGGTCGACTCCGGTGAGGTCACCGGACTCGACGCGCTCGTCTGCAACGCCGGCGGACGTTTCGACGGTGACGTCTCCTACAGCCCCGACGGATACGAAACGACCTTCGCGACCAACTGCCTCGGGCACTTCCTCCTCGTCCAGTTGCTCTTCCCGATGCTCACCGGGAAGGGCCGGGTCGTCTACACCGCCAGCGGTACCCACGACCCGGACACCACGGACGGCCGCCTGGTCGGTCGCTCCGTGGAGCCGGACGCCATAGCTCTGGCCACCGCCGGGAAGGACGGTGCCAAGCCGCTGCCAGCCGGCAAGCGCTACACCACCTCCAAGCTGTGCACCGTCATGTACGCCTACGAGCTGAACCGCCGACTGCGCAAGGCCAACAGCCCGGTGTCCTCGATCGTCTTCGATCCGGGAGCGGTGCCGGAGACCGGATTCCTTCACGGCATGCCGAAGCCGGTGCAGTGGGCCTCGAACACGGCCGCCATGAAGTGGGTCATGCGCCGCATCGGCGCCACCACGTCGGACGCGGAGTTCTCAGGCGCCTCACTGGCAGCACTTGCCGCCGACCCCGATCATGCGAACGTGTCCGGCACGTATTTCCAGGCGCACGACAGAACCCTCTCGCCGGTACGCTCCGCGCGGCTTTCCTACGACGAGCGGCGCGCGGCACGGCTGTGGGACGACTCCAAGCGCCTCGTCCACCTGACCGATGAGGAGGAGGCGGCGCAGCTACGGTAGACGGGCGGCTGGGAGCGATGGTCACCTACCGGGCACAGGCACGAGGGTGACGGTGACGAGAACCCGTCACTGCCGTGGATGCCCCGCGCTCGTTCCGGAGGAGTTCGTGCCGTTCGTGATCCAGGGCTACGAGGAGATCGTT
>NZ_JBHWZP010000066.1:0-35000 GCF_042728395.1 Streptomyces sp. NPDC060205 | reverse complement strand
TTGGCAACAACGTTTGGGGCGGAACCGGGCACGTTTTCCGTCCCGGGTACCGCCCCGCGCATACCTAGGTGGGCGTCACGCCACGTTCACGCCGGACCAGGCCGCCGCCACCGCCTTGTACTCGGTGCTCGTCGAGCCGTACAGCGCCGACGCCGCGCTCAGCGTCGCCGTACGGGCGCCCGCGTACTTCGTCGTGGACGTCATGTACTCGGTGAGCGCCTTGTACCAGATCTTGATGGCCTTGTCGCGGCCGATGCCGGTGAGCGTCGTGCCGTTGGACGTCGTGGAGTTGTAGCTGACTCCGTTGATCGTCTTGGCGCCGCTGCCCTCCGACAGGAGGTAGAAGAAGTGGTTCGCCGGGCCGGAGGAGTAGTGCACGTCCACCGAGCCGAGGCTGGACGACCAGCTGTCCTTGGACGCGCCGTCCTTGCTCGGCTTGTCCATGTAGCGCAGCGGGGTGCCGTTGCCGTTGATGTCGATCTTCTCGCCGATGAGGTAGTCGCCGACGTCGGACGAGCTGGCCGCGTAGAACTCGACCGCCGTGCCGAAGATGTCGGAGGTGGCCTCGTTCAGACCGCCGGACTCACCGCTGTAGTTGAGGCCCGCGGTGTTCGCGGTCACGCCGTGGCTCATCTCGTGGCCCGCGACGTCCAGCGAGGTGAGCGGCTTGACGCTGCCCGCGCCGTCGCCGTACGTCATGCAGAAGCAGGAGTCCTGCCAGAAGGCGTTGACGTACGCCGTGCTGTAGTGGACGCGGGAGTAGGCCGCGACGCCGTTGTTCTTGATGCCGGTGCGGCCGAGCACGTTCTTGTAGAAGTCCCAGGTGACCTGGGCCCCGTAGTGCGCGTCGACCGCGGCGGTCTGGGTGTTGGACGCCGCGCCCGTGCCCCAGGTGTCGTCCGCGTCGGTGAACAGGGTGCCGGTGCCGGAGGTGCCCTTGTTCAGGTTGTACGTCTTGTGCGAGCCCCGGGACGTGTCGTTGAGCTGGTACGTCGAGCCGGAGAGCGAGGTGCCGATGGTGACCTTGCCGGAGTACTGGCTGTTGCCGATACCGGTCTTGACCGCCTCCCACTCGTACAGCTTCTTGCCCGACTCGGCGTCGGTGACGACGTGCAGCTCCTGCGGGGTGCCATCGTGCTGGAAGCCGCCGACGACCGTCTCGTAGGCGAGGACCGGCTTGCCGTCGGCCGCCCAGACGACCTTGCGGGGCGCCTTGTCGGCGGCCGACTTGGTGCTGCCCTCGGCCTTCGCGGCGGTCACGGCCTGCTTCTCGGCCGCCGACTTGGCGATGGAGGGGGTGACGTCGGCGACCTTGATGGTGGCCTTGGTCGCCTTGGTCACGCCCTGCGTCGTACCGGCCTTGGTCTCGTGGACGACCAGGTCGCCGCCGAGGACCGGGAGTCCGTCGTACGTGCGCTCGTAGCGGGTGTGGGTCGTGCCGTCGACGTTCTTGACGACGTCTCTGACGACCAGCTTCTCCTTGGCGCCGAGACCTATCTCGTCGGCGGTCTGCGTCGTGGCGGCGTCGGCCTTCGCGATGAGGCTCGCACGGGCCGCCGGGGACAGCTGGACCGGGGACGCGGCGAGCGTCGCGTCGGAGCTCTCCGCCGGGGTCTGGGCGGAGGCACCGGTGGTCAGACCGGTGGTGAGGAGAGCACCGGCCGCGACAGCGGTGGCGATGGCCAGGGAGGTGCGGTTGCGACGCGCGTAGAGGGGGGTCACACAAGCTCCTTCGTGGGGGGTGTCCGACCGGTATGGGGAAGCGGTCGGGCTGCTGTGAAGTTGCGGTGCGGGTGTGCCTGCCGTGCGAGGTGAACAGTGCCAGGTGGGTCGCGTACATGTCAGCGGGGCAAATGGAGGTTGGCCGGAAATCGTCCGCTGCCCGAAGATCGGCGTACGCAATGCGGACTTGATCGCCCGCAAAGACCCGGCAATGGAACCGGCAGTGGGGGGTAAGGCGGCAGCAAAGCGTAAGCAAAGGGGGTGCCGCCCCGGGAGTCGCTTCCCGGGGCGGCACCCCCTGTGGGCCGGGGCCGTGCGGCTAGCTCGTCGGGAAGGTGATCTTCCAGCTGTTGATCCTGCCGACGTCCTGCGCCGCCTGGTCTTGAACCTTCAACTGCCAGGTGCCGTTGGCTACTTCGGTTGAAGCGTTGACCGTGTAGGGCTCGGTGACGTTGTCCGCGGAGTCCGAGGAGCTGAAGGACTTGAGGCGGTACGTCGAGCCGTCGGGCGCCACCAGGTCGATGACCAGGTCACCGCGCCAGGTGTGGGTGATGTTCGGCGTCACGATCAAGTTGGACGGGGCGTTTCCGGCCTGGCCGGAAACAGTTATCGAGGAGGTGACGGCGGCTCCGTTGTCCGGAATCGATACCGCGGTCGTGTTCTCGAAGGACGTGCCGCCGCCTCCGCCGCCGGGCCGGGTGCCGACGTTGATGCCGGCCCAGGCGTTCTGCACGGCCGTGTACTCGGCGCTCGTGGTGCCGTACAGCTCACCCGCGACCGCGAGTGTGCCGGTGCGGGCCGCCGCGTAGTTCGTCGTGGAGGTGAACTTGGTGGTGAGTGCCTTGAACCAGATCAGCGCGGCCTTGTCGCGGCCGATGCCGGTGACCGGCAGGCCGTCGGAGGTCGGCGAGTCGTACGCGACGCCGTTGACGGTCTTGGCGCCGCTGCCCTCGCTGAGCAGGTAGAAGAAGTGGTTCGCCGGGCCGGAGGAGTAGTGCACGTCCACCGAGCCGATGCCCGAGTACCAGCTGTCCTTGGACGCGCCGTCCTTGCTCGGCTTGTCCATGTACCGCAGCGGGGTGCCGTTGCCGTTGATGTCGATCTTCTCGCCGACCAGGTAGTCGCCGGCGTCGGAGCTGTTGCCGGCGTAGAACTCGACGGCCGCCGCGAAGATGTCGGAGGTCGCCTCGTTCAGACCGCCCGACTCGCCGCTGTAGACGAGCCCCGCGGTGTTCGCGGTCACGCCGTGCGTCATCTCGTGCGCGGCCACGTCGATCGACGTGAGCGGCTTGGCGTTGCCCGAGCCGTCGCCGTACGTCATGCAGAAGCAGGAGTCCTGCCAGAAGGCGTTGACGTAGTTGCTGCTGTAGTGGACGCGGGAGTACGCGCCGACGCCGTCACCGCGGATACCCGTGCGGCCCTGGACGTTCTTGTAGTAGTCCCAGGTCAGCGCGGCCCCGTAGTGGGCGTCCGCGGCGGCCGTCTCGGTGTTCGAGGCGGCGCCGTTGCCCCACACGTCGTCCGGGCCCGAGAAGAGCGTGCCGGTGCCCGACGTACCGCGGTTCAGGTTGTTCGTCTTGTGGTTGCCGCGCATGGTGTCCGTGAGGTTGTACGTCGACCCGGACTGGGCGCTGCCGAGCGTCACCGTGCCGCTGTACTGGGTGTTGCCGGTGCCGTTCTCGACGCCCTGGTACTCGTAGAGCTTCTTGCCGGTGGCCGCGTCCGTGATGACGTGCAGCTCGTTCGGGGTGCCGTCGTGCTGGAGCCCGCCGACGACCGTCTCGTACGCGAGGGTCGGCTTGCCGCTGGCCGCCCAGATCACCTTGCGGGCGCCGTCGGCCTCGGTCCGCTTCGAACCCTCCGCCGAAGCCGCCTTGAGCGCCTGCTTCTCCGCGACGGCCGGCTTCAGGGCGGCGCTGGTGGTGAGTCCCGTGAGCGAGGCCCGCACGGCCCGCGTGACGCCCTCCGTCTTCCCCGACTTCGCGGTGTCGACGACCAGGTCGCCGCCGAGGACCGGGAGTCCGGCCCAGGTGCGCTCGTAGCGCGTGTGGACGGTGCCGTCCGCGTCCTTGACGACGTCACGGACGACGAGCTTCTCCTTGGCGCCCAGGCCGAGTTCCGCCGCGGTGTCCGTCTTCGCGGAGTCGGCGTCGCGGATCAGCGCGGCGCGCTGGGCGGGGGAGAGCTTGACCGCCAGGGAGCCCTTGTCGAGCTTGCCCGGGGCGGGTGGGGCGTCGGCCGTCGCGGCGCCGGTCTGGACGGCCGCGGCGAGCAGGGCGGCGACGGCGACGAGCGCGCCGGCGGTCGCCCTGCGGGGGAGGGAGCGGGCTGTGGGTCTGTGGGAGGTGCGCTTCAACACGGACTCCTTCTGCGTGGCCACGAACGCGTGGCCAGGGGGGACCGGGCGGCCGGGAGCCGTCCGGGCAGAACAAGACGGAACGCAGAACCACGTGCTTGTACGTGTGCAGGTGCCGGCACTCGTGCTCATGGGGCCACGGGCGGGCACGGCCGTTCACCGCCTCACAGCCGTTTCTGTGAGGTTGCTGTGAAGCGGTCGTGGGAAGAGTGGCAGGAGATCGGCCGTTCTGTCAGGTGCGCATCAGGAAGTTGGCCGAAAGGCTCCGTTGTCCGGTTGGTCATGTTCGGTATACGGACCGGTTGCCGTACCGCCGACCGCTGTACGCAGGCCAGGGGACTCAGGAAGAGGGCGGGCGCTCGCCGTGCCAGGAGTGCCACAGCGCCGCGTAGGCGCCGCCGGCCGCCACGAGCCCTTCGTGCGTGCCGAGTTCGGTCAGCCGGCCCTCCTCCATCACCGCCACCCGGTCCGCGTCGTGCGCGGTGTGCAGCCGGTGCGCGATGGCGATGACGGTGCGCCCTTCGAGCACGGCGGCCAGCGCACGCTCCGTGTGGCGGGCGGTGGCCGGGTCGAGCAGCGCCGTGGCCTCGTCGAGGATCAGGGTGTGCGGGTCGGCCAGCACCACCCGCGCCAGCGCCAGTTGCTGGGCCCGCGAGCCGTCCGCGACCGGCGCCCCGCCCGGCCGCCGGGCGGGGTCGGCGCCCGCGGGACGGCCGCCGGGACCCAGCTCCGCGTCGAGCCCGTCCGGCAGTTCCCGCACCCAGTCGTCGGCGCCGACCGCCGCGAGCGCCGCCCACAACGCGGCGTCGCCGGCGGCCGGATCGGCGATCAGCAGATTGTCGCGGACCGTGCCCAGGAACACGTGGTGCTCCTGGGTGACGAGCACGACCTGCCGCCGCAGCTGCTCCGGGTCCAGACCCGCGATCGGCACCCCGCCGACCGTCACCGTGCCGGAGCCCGGCACGTCGATGCCCGCGAGCAGCCGGCTCAGGGTCGTCTTCCCGGCGCCCGAAGGGCCCACGACGGCCAGCCGCTCCCCGGGCCGCACGGTCAGGTCGACCCCGCGCAGCACCTCACCGCCGCGGTCGTACGCGTACCGCACCCCCCGGACCTCGATCAGGTCGTCCACCGGGGCGGGGGACCTCGACGGCGGGCCCGACGGTGACCCCGGCCCCGCGGGGGCGGTCCGCGGGGCCCGCGCGAGGCCCTCCACCCGGGCGAACGAGGCGCCGCTGCTCTGCAGTTGCTCCACCCGCATCAGGATCGTGTCGAGCGGCGACTCCAGCTGACGCAGATACAGGGCCGCCGCGACGACCGCCCCCACGCTCATCGCGCCCCGCGCGTGCAGGACGCCGCCCGCCATCAGGACGACGGCCACCGGCAGCACGTTCGAGATCTCCACGCTCAGGAAGAACACGGACCGCAGGTTCAGCGTGTGCATCCGGGTGCGGCGGGACACGTCGAGGGCGTCCCGGCTCGCGGTGACGCGCCCCCGCTGCAGCCCGAACGCCTCGACCGTACGCGCGCCGGACGTGGTCGCCGAGACGATCTCGGCGACCTGCGAGGTGGCGGCGCCCTCGGCGAGGTAGGCGGGCCGTGCCCGGCGCAGATACCACCGCAGGGCGAACCAGATACCGGCCTGGGCGAGCACCGCGCAGACGCCCAGCAGCGGATCGAGCAGGAAGACCGCCCCGATGAGGAACAGCGCCTGCACCGAGGAGATCAGCAGCTCGGGACCCGCGTCGCGCAGGGTCGTGCCCACCACGGCGACGTCCGCGGTGCCGCGGGCCGTCAGATCGCCGGTGCCCGCCCGCTCCACCACGGACGCGGGCAGTGCCAGCGCCCGGTCGACGAACTCCTCGCGCACCCGCGCCAGCGTCCGCTCCCCGAACCGGTGCCCCACGAACCGGGCGGCCCGCGCCAGCAGCAGCTGAAGGGGAGCGCACACCAGGATGACGAGCGCCAGCCGGTCCACGGCGGCGACCCCGGCACCGGCCCTGACCTCGTCGACGATGCGGCCGAGCAGCCACGGGCCGGCCAGACCGGCAGCGGCGGCCAGCGCGTTCAGGACGAGCACGGCGGCGAAGGCGCGGCCGTCCGCGCGGATCAGCCGGGCCGCGGCGGCGCGCACGTCGGCCGGTCCCGCGACCGGCAACTGCGTGCTCACCGCACGGCCCCTTCCGGCTCCTGCGCGTCGCGCCCGCCGGTCCGTGCGGCCTGCTCGCCGCGCGGGTCCGTGTCGCGGGCCACCAGCGCCCGGTACCCCGGCTCCCCGTCGAGGAGTTCGCGGTGCCCGCCGACGGCCGCGACCTCGCCGTCGACCAGGTAGTACACGGTGTCCACCTGGTCGAGCACCAGCGGCGAGGTGCTGGTGACGAGGGTCGTGCGGCCGGTGCGCGCCGCGCGCAGCCGGGCGGCGACCGCGGCCTCGGTGTGCGCGTCGAGCGCCGAGGTGGGCTCGACCGCGAGCAGCACCTCGGGGTCGGCGAGCAGGGCGCGGGCGAGGCGTACGCGCTGCCGCTGGCCCCCGGAGAGGCTGCGGCCCTGCGCGTCGACGGCCGAGTCGAGCCCGTCGGGCAGCCCGAGCACGATGTCGTCCGCGACGGCCGCGTGCACGGCCCTGCCGACGGCCGTGTCGTCCGTGCCGTCCGCCTCCAGGCGGCCGGCGAGCAGTTCGCGCAGGGTGCCCGCGAACAGGTCGGCCTCGTTGTCGGCGACCAGGATCCGCTCCCGTATCCGCGGCAGGGCGATCGCATCGAGCCGAACGCCGCCCCAGGTGGCCGCCGAGGCGGTGTACCGGCCGAGCCGGTCGACCACGGCGGCGGACTCCGCGGGCCGGGCGCAGGCCAGCGCGGTCAGCGTGCCCGGAACCACCCGGACACCGGAGTGCGGATCGTGCAGCACCGAGGGCTCCGCGGGGGCGTCCGCGGGGCCGTTCGCGGCGGGGTCCTCCGCCGGGCCCGCGGGGGAGTCGTCCGCCATCAGGGGCTCAAGGGCCAGGAAGCGTACGACGCGTCGGGCGGCCACCACGCCCCGGCTGATCTGGTAGCCGCACTCGACGAAGAACGCCACCGGGCCCACCAGGACCGCCGCGTAGCCGTACACGGACACCAGCTCGCCGACGGTGAGCGAGCCCTGCGCGGCGAGCCGGGCCGCCAGCCAGGTCACCACGGCCAGGAACACCGTCGGCAGCCCCACGCCGAGCGCCTGGAGCCAGCTCGTCACGGCCCCGACCTGGTACCCCTGGTCCCGCAGCAGCCGCGAGTCCCGGCGGAAGGCGTCCGCGAACAGCCCCTTCCCGCCGAGGCCGTTGAGGACCCGCAGTCCGCCCGCGAGGTCCCCGATCCGCGCGGTCAGCGTGCCCTGCAGCTCTCGGTACTCCGTCTCCGTGCCCCGCAGCCGTCCCATCAGGGGGCCGATGAGGACGACGATCACCGGGATGCCGATCAGGACCACCGCGGCCAGCGGCGGCGACACCGACAGCAGCAGCCCGGCCACGACGACATAGGCGGCGGCCGAGCCGACGCCGGGCCCCACGACGGTCAGCGCCCCGCTGATCGTCAGCACGTCACCGACGCCGATCGTGACGACCTCACCGGTCCCCGTCTGCCGGGACAGCCCGGCGCCCAGCCGGGCCGCCTGCCCCACGACGAGCTTCACCGTACGGAAGTTGGCGTCCATCCGGACCTTGGTCATCGTGCGGTGACGCAGGACGCCCACCACGGCGTTGAACACCCCGAGGCCCAGCAGCGCCGCGCACCACCAGGCCAGCACCGCCCGGTCGCCCGGCTCCAGCCCGTCGTCGATCGCCCGGGCCAGCAGATACGGCGTCAGCGCGATGAGCACCAGCCAGGTGGTGGCGAGCACCGCGCCCGCCACGGACCGGCCCGGCTGCCGGGTGACCAGCCACCACAGGTACCGGCCGCCGCCGCGCAGGTCCGGCACGCCGGGATCCTCGTACGCGAAGCGTTCCAGGCGGCTCCTCCGCCCGGGGCCCGCCTTCCGCGGGTCCGCCCGCTTCGGCGTCACTCGGCGTGCTCCTGCACCAGGCTGTCCCGCCAGGCCCGGTGCAGGTCCGCGAACCGGCCCGTGTCCGTGACGAGCCGGTCGGGGCTGCCGTCCTCGACGATGCGGCCGTGCTCCATGACGAGGACCCGGTCGGCGATCTCGACCGTGGAGAGCCGGTGGGCGATGACCACCGCCGTACGGCCGCGCAGGACCGTGTGCATGGCCCGCTGGACGGCCCGTTCGCCCGGCACGTCCAGCGAACTGGTCGCCTCGTCGAGGATCAGGACCGCCGGGTCGGCCAGCAACGCCCGCGCGAACGCCACCAGTTGCCGCTGGCCGGCCGAGATGCGCCCGCCCCTCTTGCGTACGTCCGTGTCGTAGCCGTCGGGCAGGGAGCTGATGAAGTCGTGGGCGCCGATGGCCTTCGCGGCCCGCTCGATGTCCTCGCGGGAGGCGTCGGGGCGGCCGATGGCGATGTTCTCCGCGACCGTGCCGGAGAACAGGAACGCCTCCTGCGTCACCATCACCACACCGCGCCGCAGTTCGGGCACGGACAGCTCGCGCAGATCCACGCCGTCGAGCAGGACGCGGCCGGTCGTGGGGTCGTAGAAGCGGGCCAGTAGCTTGGCGAGCGTCGACTTCCCCGCGCCCGTGGAGCCGACCACGGCGACGGTCTGGCCCGCCGGCAGCGTCAGCGAGAAGGACGGCAGCACCTCGCCGCCCGTCCGGTACGCGAACCGCACGTCGTCGAACACGACCTCCCTGCCCGGCAGTTCGGAGGCGAGCGCGGGCAGCTCACGCGGCTGCGACGGCTGCGGCACCGACGGGACCTGGGCCAGCAGACCCGCGATCTTCTCCATCGAGGCAGCCGCCGACTGGTACGAGTTCAGGAACATGCCGAGCCGGTCGATCGGGTCGTACAGCCGTCTCAGGTACAGCACCGCGGCGGCCAGCACGCCCAGCGCGAGCGACCCGGACGCCACCCGGTACGCGCCCCACAGCACGATCCCCGCGACCGCCGTGTTGGCGACCAGGCGGGAACCGACCACATAGCGGGCCATCTCCAGGATGGCGTCGCCGTTGACGCGTTCGTGGTGGCTGTTGAGCGTATGGAAGGCCGAGTCGTTGACGGCCTCGCGGCGGAAGGCGCGCACCGGCCTGATGCCGTTCATCGTCTCCGCGAACTTCACGATGACCGCCGCGATGGCCGTCGAGCGGACGGCGAAGATCCGGCCGGCGCGGCGCCGGTAGAGCCGGATGAGGAGGTACAGCGGCACGAACGAGGCGACCGCGACCGCGCCGAGGCCCAGGTCCAGCCAGAGCAGCATCGTGGAGATGTAGACGAACGACAGGATGACGGTGATCAGTTCCTGGAGGCCCTCGCTGAGCAGTTCGCGCAGCGACTCGACGTCCGTCGTGGAGCGCGAGATGAGCCGGCCCGAGGTGTAGCGCTCGTGGAAGTCGACGCTGAGCGCCTGCGCGTGCCGGAAGATCCTGCCGCGCAGGTCCAGCAGGACGTCCTGGTTGACGCGGGCCGAGGTGCGCACGAAGCCGTACTGGAGGGCGCCGGCCGCCACCGAGCACAGCGCGTACGCGACCGCCACCGCGATCAGCGGGCCGTTGTCGTCGGCGCGGAAGGCCGGTACGGCGCGGTCGATCGCGTACGCCACGAGCATCGGGCCCGCCTGCACCGCCGCCTGCTGGAGCAGCAGGAGGACCGCCGCGAGGACGACGCGGGCCTTCATGGGCGCGAGCAGGGAGCGCAGGAGGGTGGCCGTGGCGCGCGGGGGAGCGGGCAGGGCGTCACGGTCGAAGGGATCGCCGTCCCTGGGCGGCGGATCCGCCGGACGGTTCTGGCTGTCGTCTGCCGGCGCGGTGGTCGTGGGCGCCGTCATCGGTTCTCCCTCTCGCTCGTCTGTGTCCTTCCCGACATCAGCCAGGCGTACTCCGCGCTCGTGCGCAGCAGTTCGTGGTGGGTGCCCACGGCGGTGACACGGCCGCCGGAGAGCAGGGCGACGCGGTCGGCGAGCAGGACCGTGGACGGGCGGTGGGCCACGACCAGCGCGGTCGTCCCGGCGAGGACGCGCCGCAGGGCCGCTTCGACCAGGGCCTCCGTGTGGACGTCCAGGGCGGACAGCGGATCGTCCAGGACGAGGAAGCGGGGGTTGCCGACGACGGCTCTCGCCAGGGCCAGGCGCTGGCGCTGCCCGCCGGAGAGGCTGAGGCCCTGCTCGCCGACCTGGGTGTCGGTGCCGCCCGGCAGCGCGTGGACGAAGTCGGCCTGTGCGACGGCCAGGGCGCGGGCGAGATCGGCCTCGCCCGCGGTGTCCGGCGCCCCCATGAGGACGTTCTCGCCGACCCTCGCGGAGAAGAGAGTGGGTTCCTCGAAGGCGACGGCCACGAGGGCGCGCAGTTCCTCCCGGGGCATCGCGGTGATGTCCACGCCGTCCAGCGTGATCCGGCCCGCGGTGACCTCGTGCAGCCGGGGCACGAGCGCGGTGAGCGTGGTCTTCCCGGACCCCGTACCGCCCACCAGGGCCATGGTCTCGCCGGGCCGGATGTGCAGATCGATCCCGTCGAGCACGGGAACGCTGCCGGACTCGGCGTCGGGATACCGGAACCGGACCCCGTCGAACCGGAGCCCGGCCCCCGCACCGTCCGCCGGTGTCGCCCCGGAGGCCCGTGCCGCCCCGGACGCCGGCGCGGTGTCCGACTCCGGGGCCGCGTCCATGACCTCGAAGTAGCGTTCCGTGGCCGTCGCCGCCTCCTGGCTCATGGCCAGCAGGAAGCCGATCGACTCCACCGGCCAGCGCAGGGCGAGGGCCGTGGAGAGGAACGCGACCAGCGTGCCGGCCGACAGGGAACCGTCGGCCACCTGCACCGTGCCGAGCACCAGGGCCGCGCCGATGGCCAGTTCGGGCAGGGTCGTGATCGCGGCGTAGATCCCGGCGAGCAGCCGCGCCTTCGCCAGTTCCGTGCCGCGCAGCGTCCGGGACAGCTCCCGGAAGGCGAGCGCCTGGCTGCGGTGGCGGCCGAACCCCTTGATGATCCGGATGCCCAGCACGCTCTCCTCGACGAGCGTCGTCAGATCACCGACCTGGTCCTGCGCCTGCCGCGCCACCCGCGAGTACCGCTTCTCGAAGAGCCAGCAGACGATCATCACCGGGACGGCCGGCGCGAGCAGGACCAGTCCCAGCGTCCAGTCCTGGGCCAGCATGATCAGGACGCCCACGAGGATCGTCACCGAGTTGACCAGCAGGAACGTCAGCGGGAAGGCGAGGAACATCCGCAGCAGCATCAGATCCGTCGTCCCCCGCGACAGCAGCTGCCCCGAGGGCCAGCGGTCGTGGAAGGCGATGGGCAGCCGCTGCAGATGCCGGTACAGATCGCCCCGCATCGCCGCCTCGACCCCGGCGAGCGGCCGGGCGACCAGCCACCGCCGGAGTCCGAAGAGCACCGCCTCCGCGATGCCGAGCAGCAGCAGGTACAGCGCGCCGAGCCACACCCCGCCCGTGTCCCGGTCGGCCACCGGCCCGTCCACGATCCACTTCAGGACGAGCGGGATCACCAGTCCCGTACAGGAGGCGACGACCGCGACGACGGCCGCGACGGCCAGCCGTCCGCGCACGGGCTTCACATACGGCCACAGCCGCAGCAGGCTGCGTACGGCGGAACGGCTCCGGGCGGGTCGGGTCTCGTCGGTTCCCTCGGCGGGCGCAGGTGTGGTGGGCATCAGCAGCGAGCCTACGTTTCGGCACTGACAACACCCAGCGAGTTTTCGCCGGTCGCGGCCCGCCGAGGGCCGAGAGCCGCCCTACGTGGTCGGGTACGGGAGAAGGGTCGCCGCCGTCCTCTCCCAGGCCGCCCTCAGCTCGGCGAGCAGCTCCGGCCGGTCCGGCGCCAGATCGGCCTGCTCGCGCGCATCGGCCGCCAGGTTGTAGAGATGGTCGTCGCCCTGTTCGTCCCGGTAGTACTTCCAGTCGCCGCGCCGCAGCGCCCGGTTGGCCCGTACCCGCCAGAACAGGTCGCGCTCCCGCGGCCGTTCGCCCTTCAGCAGGTAGCCGGCGAGGCTGGTGCCGTCCAGCGGGTACGCCGGGTCGGGCCGGGCGCCGCCCACCTCCAGCAGGGTCGCGGTCCAGTCGGGGGAGAAGTGGGGCTCGTGACTGACCTGGTGGCCGTCGATGCGGGCCGGCCAGCGCACGATCGCCGGCACCCGGATCCCGCCCTCCAGGAGCACGAACTTCTCCCCGCTGAGCGGCCAGTTGTAGGAGTAGCGCTCCCCGCCGTTGTCGCTGGCGAACAGCACCAGCGTGTTCTCCTCCTGCCCGGAGCGCCGCAGCGCCGCGAGGACCTCGCCGACGGCCGCGTCCAGGCTCTCCACCATCTGCGCGTACTTCTCGACCGAGCCGCCGTCGAAGTGGTTGAGCGCCCGGGAGACCTCCCCCTGGTTCTTCGCGGCCCGGATCTTCGCGGCGATCTGCGCGCCGCTCTCCGCGTCGTCCTCGGCGAGCCAGGGCCAGTGCGGGGTGGTGAAGTTGAGGTTCAGCAGCCACGGCTTGTCGTGGTCCCGGCCGACGTACTCGACGGCCCGCTCGGTGAGCACCTCGGTGTAGTAGCGCAGGTCCTCGTACTCGGCGTCGCCCTCGTAGAGGTCGTGGTCGCCGAGCTGGCCGAGCTTGGAGAAGTACTCCAGGACACCGCCGAAGTTGCCGAAGAACTCGTCCCAGCCCGACTTGGTGGGGCTGTGGTCGGGCAGCCAGCCGCAGTGCCACTTGCCGATCAGCGCGGTGGAGTAGCCCGCCTTCTTCAACAGGGAGGCGAGCGTGGGGTGGCTCGGGTCGAGCCCCTGTGACCTGTTGGCGATCGGCTCGGCGAGACCGCCGGGCGTACGGCCCGGATAGCGCCCGGTGTAGAGGCTGAACCGGGTCGGCGAGCAGGTCGCGGACCCGGAGTACGCGTCGGTGAACCGCACTCCCTGGCGGGCGAGCCGGTCCAGGTGGGGCGTTTTGATGTGCGGGGCGCCGTACGAGGAGAGGTCGGCCCAGCCGAGGTCGTCACCCAGGACGACCAGGATGTTGGGCCGTCGGCCGGACGCGGAGCCGGAGGTGCGGGCCGCGAAGGGCCGTTCGGCGGCGGTCGCCCCGGCCGCGGCGGCCGGAGCGGTACCGGCCGTGGTCGCGACGGCCGTCACGGCACCGCCACCGACGAGCCCACCGAAGGTACGACGGGATATCTCAGGCATACGGGATCCTCGGATACAGGGGGGGGAGTGCATGGCCAGGAAGCGCTCGGAGCGCGGGAAACGCGGAAGGGAACCGCGGGAAACGCGGGAAGGGGCCGCGGGCTCAGCGACAGATCGCGCTGGACTGCCGGCACAGATCGACGTGGCGCCGCTCCACGAGCGCGACACACGCGCACGGGTGATCAGCGGACGGCCTCATGGCAAGGGACGTTCCCAGTGCGTCACCTGGGACGTCAACAGCTGTCCGGATCGCGGAAGGCGCCTGCGCACGGGTGAGGCACCCTGCGCGCCTGCGTGTGCGGGAGAGGGCTGGGGCGTCCCTCAGTCCGCCACCCGCAGCAGCAGCACCGCCCGCGCCGGCACGGTGATCGTCGCGCCCGCCCGGTGCACCACGCCCGGCGCGGCCGACTGCTCCTCCCGCGAGGTGTCGACGACGACCTCGTACGACCGGGCCCACGGCGGTCCCGGCAGGACGAAGCCCGCGGGTCTGTCGCCCGCGTGCAGCACCGCGAGGAAGCTGTCGTCCGTCACGGGCACGCCCCGCGCGTCCCGCCCCGGGATGTCCCGCCCGGACAGGAACATGCCCAGCGTGCCCGCGGGCGCGTACCAGTCCCGTTCCGTCATCTCCGTGCCGTGCGCGGTGAACCACGCCAGGTCCCGCAGTCCGTCGGCGGAGTGCGCCCGCCCGGAGAAGAAGGCGCGCCGCCGCAGCACCGGATGCGCGTGGCGCAGCGCGATCAGCCGGGACGTCAGATCGAACAGGGCCCGCCAGCCGGGGTCGTCCAGCAGGCTCCAGTCGAGCCAGCTGATCTCGTTGTCCTGGCAGTACGCGTTGTTGTTGCCGCCCTGGGTGCGCCCCAGTTCGTCGCCCGCGACCAGCATCGGCACACCCGTGGAGAGCAGCAGCGTGGTCAGCAGGTTACGGAGCTGGCGGCGCCGCAGACCGCGGATCCGCGCGTCCTCGGTCTCTCCCTCGGTGCCGCAGTTCCACGCCCGGTTGTCGTCGGTGCCGTCCCGGTTCCCCTCGCCGTTGGCCTCGTTGTGCTTGCGCTCGTACGACACCATGTCCCGCAGGGTGAAGCCGTCGTGGGCGGTCACGAAGTTCACCGAGGCGTACGGCCGCCGCCCGCCCCAGGCGTACAGGTCGCTGGAGCCCGAGAGCCGGTACCCGAGGTCCCGTACGTCCGGCAGCGCGCCCCGCCAGTAGTCCCGTACGGCGTTGCGGTAGCGGTCGTTCCACTCCGTCCACAGGGGTGGGAAGGCGCCCACCTGGTAGCCGCCGGAGCCGACGTCCCACGGCTCGGCGATCAGCTTCACGCGGCGCAGCACCGGGTCCTGCGCGATGACGGCCAGGAACGGCGACAGCATGTCGACGTCGTGCATGGACCGGGCCAGGGCCGCCGCGAGGTCGAAGCGGAAGCCGTCGACGCCCATCTCCGTGACCCAGTAGCGCAGCGAGTCCGTGATCAGCCGCAGCACGTGCGGCTGGACGACGTGCAGGGTGTTGCCGCAGCCCGTGTAGTCCGCGTACCGCCGCGCGTCGTCCTGCAGCCGGTAGTAGCCGCGGTTGTCGATCCCGCGCAGCGACAGCGTGGGGCCCAGCTCGCTCGCCTCCGCGGTGTGGTTGTAGACCACGTCGAGGATGACCTCTATCCCGGCGGCGTGCAGCGCGCGGACCATCCGCTTGAACTCGCCGACCTGCTGGCCGTTGGTCCCGGAGGCCGCGTATCCGGCGTGCGGGGCGAAGTAGCCGATCGAGTTGTAGCCCCAGTAGTTCTTCATGCCGCGGCGCAGCAGATGGTCCTCGTGCGCGAACTGGTGCACCGGCAGCAGTTCCACGGCCGTCACCCCGAGGGCCACCAGGTGCTCGATCGCCGCCGGGTGCGCCAGCCCCGCGTACGTGCCGCGCAGTTCCTCCGGGATGCCCGGGTGCAGCTTGGTGAAGCCCTTGACGTGCAGCTCGTAGATGACGGAGTCCGCCCACGGCGTCTTCGGACGGCGGTCGTCCGCCCACTCGTCACCGGGAGTGTCGTCGTGGACGACGACCCCCTTGGGGACGAACGGCGCCGAGTCCCTGTCGTCGCGCACGGTGTCCGCCACATGCTGCTGCGGCCAGTCCCGCACATGCCCGTACACCTCCGGCGGCAGACTCCCGAACTCGTCGCGTCCCGCGCCGTCCACGGCACGGGCGTACGGGTCCAGGAGGAGTTTCGCGGGGTTCCAGCGGGCGCCCGTCCACGGGTCCCAGCGGCCGTGCACCCGGAAGCCGTACCGCTGCCCGGGCCGCACGCCGGGCACGAAACCGTGCCAGATCTCATGCGTCAGCTCGGTGAGGGGGACCCGGACCTCGACGCCGTCGCCCTCGCCGCCGGGGTCGTCCGGCGAGCCGAAGAGACACAGCTCCACGGACTCGGCCCCGCCCGCCCACAGCGCGAAGTTGGTGCCCGACACCCCGTCGGGCCCGGTCCTGAAGCGCGCCCCGAGCGGGGTCGGCGCACCCGGCCACACGGGGACGCCCGGCGCCGTGCGCGCCGTTCCGTTCACCGCGGGGGCGGCCTGTGCGGGCAGCCCCCTGCCGAGGGCGCGCCCCTCCTGCACCGGTTCCCGCACTGCCTCCTGCTCGGCTGCGCTCGACACCCTGGGCCCTCCCGCGGCTCGGTCGGAGCGGCACGAGGAGGACCGCGGTGTCCCGGCCGCGGTCCTGTGTCGCGTCGTCCTCCCCACTGTTCTGCCCAGAGCCGGGCGCGCACTCACGTTTCCTGAGGCGGAGGCCGAACAGAAGCACGGAATGCGAGGCGCCGAACGGGCGGCACGGAGTGCGGGGCGCGGACTGTGAGGCGCCCGGCGCCGCCCGGCACCCGCCGAACGGACCCACTTCCCCGGGGCACGCTCCGTCGTTGGGTCCCACGTGATGCACGCACAGAGGCGCGCGGGACGCGCAGGGGCCGCGCTGGCCGCCGTACTGACATGGGCGGGCCTGCTGGCCGCGGCCACCGGATGCACCTCGCACGGGGTGGACGAGATGCTGGGCAAGCCCCGCTCGCCCGAGGAGGCGATCCGGGTCTCGCCCGACGACGGCAGCAAGGCCGTACGGCCCGAGGAGGGCCTGAAGGTACGGGTGCCGGCCGGGCGCCTGGAGTCGGTGAAGGTCGTCAAGTCCCAGGACGCGCAGGAGTTCCCGGTGCACGGCTCGATCGGCCCGGACGGCGCGACCTGGCGGCCCGACGACCCGAAGCTCGCGCTCGCCGCCAAGTACACGGTGGACGCGGTCGCGCTCGACGCCCACGGCCGGCGGGTGGCCCGGCACGTCACGTTCACGACGTACGTCCCCGACGAGCGGTTCATCGGCTACGTCACGCCGGAGAACCGCTCGACGGTCGGCACCGGCATGATCGTGTCCCTGGAGTTCAACCGCGAGATCGGCAACCGGGCCGCCGTCGAGCGCGCGATCCGCGTGACCTCCGTACCGAGGACGGAGATCGCCCCGCACTGGTTCGGTGAGGACCGCCTCGACTTCCGGCCCGAGACCTACTGGAAGCCCGGCACCAAGGTCACCGTCGACCTGCGGCTGCGGGACGTCGAGGCGGCCCCCGGCGTGTACGGGCTGCAGTACAAGACCTTCTCCTTCACGGTCGGCCGCAGCCAGACCAGCGTCGTCGACGCCGCCGCCCACACCATGCGGGTGACCCGCGACGGCGAACTCCTGTCCACGGTGCCGATCACCGCGGGAGCGCCCGGCAACACCACGTACAACGGCAAGATGGTGATCACCGAGATGCTGGAGGTGACCCGGATGAACGGGGCCACCGTCGGCTTCAAACGGGCCGACGGCAAGGGCGAGTACGACATCCCGGACGTCCCGCACGCCGTGCGCCTCACCTCCTCCGGCACCTTCCTGCACGGCAACTACTGGGCCAAGGGCGTCTTCGGCACCGCCAATGTCAGCCACGGCTGCGTGGGACTGCGCGATGTGAAGGGCGGCAGCTCCGCGACCCCGGCGGGCTGGTTCTTCGACCGCAGCCTCGTCGGTGACGTCGTCGAGGTCGTCCGCAGCAATGACAAGAAGGTCGCTCCCGACAACGGCCTCGGTGGGTGGAACATGGGCTGGAAAGCCTGGAAAGCGGGCTCCGCGGTGAAGTAGCCCGACATAGGGGTACGCACAGACAAGGCCCCCATCGCGCTCCCGGCTCCAGCAGTTGGGACTGAACGGTGACATTCCCGGGAGGTCATCTCTCCTGGCAGTGTGATTAATTAGCGCGATGCGTGCGCGTGAACGCGCCGTAGTACGGGCCTGAACAGGCCGTGCGAGGGGAGAACGAACTTGAACGGGCGACCGATATCGGGGGCGTCGGTTGGCGCGCGGACACGAAGCGGCAAGGGGGTCCTGGCACTTGTGCTGGGGGTGCTGCTGCTTCTGGTGACCGCGTGCGGCGGAGGAGGGGACTCGGGCTCCGGGTCCGGCGGGGACAAGGGCAAGGACAAGGATTCCAGCCAGGCCGACACCAAGGTCTCGCAGGCGGTCGTGACCATCGCGCCGAAGGACGGCGCCGACGCCGTCAAGACCAGCGGCGCGCTGAAGGTGACGGCCGCCAAGGGCAAACTGACCGAGGTGAAGGTCGAGGACACCAAGGGCAACCCGGTCGAGGGGAAGATCACCGGCGGGGGCGCCACCTGGACGCCCGCCGCCCACCTCGCGGCCTCGACGAAGTACAAGGTCCACGCGGTGGCGAAGGACTCCGAGGGCCGTGAGGCCGCCGAGGAGTCCGCGTTCACCACGCTGACCCCGAAGAACACGTTCGTCGGCATCTTCACGCCGGAGGACGGTTCCAAGGTCGGCGTCGGGATGCCCTTCTCGGTGCGCTTCACCCGGGGCATCACGCACCCGGAGGACATCGAGAAGGCCATCAAGATCAAGACCGAGCCGGCGGTCGACGTCCAGGGCCACTGGTTCGGCAACGACCGCCTCGACTTCCGCCCCGAGGAGTACTGGAAGTCCGGCACGAAGGTCACCGTCACCCTGAACCTGGACGGCGTCGAGGGCCGGCCCGGTGTCTACGGCGAGCAGGCCAAGACCGTGAAGTTCACGATCGGCCGCAGCCAGGTCTCCACCGTCGACGTCAAGACCAAGAAGATGACCGTCAGGCGCGACGGCAAGGTCATCAAGACCCTCCCGGTCACGACCGGCAAGGCGGGTTACGAGACCTGGAACGGCCAGATGGTCATCAGTGAGCGCCTTCGGGTGACCCGGATGAACGGCGAGACGGTCGGCTACGGCGGCGAGTACGACATCAAGGACGTGCCCGACGCGATGCGCCTGTCCAACTCGGGCACGTTCATCCACGGCAACTACTGGGGCGGCGACGCCTTCGGCAACTACAACGCCAGCCACGGCTGCATCGGCCTGCGCGACCAGCGCGGCGGCGGTGACCGGGGAGCCCCGGCCGCGTGGTTCTTCGACCGCTCGATCGTCGGCGACGTCGTGATCGTGAAGAACTCCAACGACCGGATCATCGACCCGGACAACGGCCTCAACGGCTGGAACATGTCATGGGAGAAGTGGACGGCGTGACCTCGCGCTGAGGGGGGCGCCGTCGACCGCGGCACCCTCTCTCCCGAGACCGTACGGCCCCGGTGTGCCCGTCCGTAATGTGACGAGGCACACCGGGGCCGTTCCCGTTAGCCTTCGTTAACCTCCTCCCATGACCGTCACTCTCGAAGTCGCCGAAGGCGTCGGCACGATCCGCCTCGACCGTCCGCCCATGAACGCGCTGGACGTCGCCACCCAGGACCGGCTCAGGGAACTCGCCGAGGAGGCCACCCGCCGCGACGACGTGCGCGCGGTGATCCTCTACGGCGGCGAGAAGGTGTTCGCAGCGGGCGCGGACATCAAGGAGATGCAGGCCATGGACCACGCGGCCATGGTCGTACGCTCCCGGGCCCTCCAGGACTCCTTCACCGCCGTGACCCGCATCCCCAAGCCGGTCGTCGCCGCGGTCACCGGCTACGCGCTCGGCGGCGGCTGCGAACTGGCGCTGTGCGCCGACTACAGGATCGCCGCGGACAACGCCAAGCTGGGCCAGCCCGAGATCCTCCTCGGGCTGATCCCGGGCGCCGGCGGCACCCAGCGCCTGTCCCGGCTCATCGGCCCCTCCCGCGCGAAGGACCTCATCTTCACCGGCCGCATGGTCAAGGCCGACGAGGCCCTGTCGCTCGGCCTGGTGGACCGGGTGGTGCCGGCCGCCGACGTGTACACCGAGGCGCACGCCTGGGCCGCGAAACTCGCCCAGGGACCGGCGCTCGCGCTGCGCGCCGCCAAGGAGTCCGTCGACGTCGGCCTGGAGACGGACATCGAGACCGGGCTCGCGGTCGAACGCACCTGGTTCGCGGGCCTGTTCGCGACGGAGGACCGGGAGACGGGGATGCGCAGCTTCGTCGAGGAGGGACCGGGCAAGGCGAAGTTCCGCTGAGGCGGAAGCCGTTGAAAAACTGCCGCCGGTCCACTTGCTGTTGACGCGATGTATCACCCGTGCGCGTGGAGATTCGGCTCGGCGGGTGGGCTTGTCCGACCGCTGGGGCAGGCTTGATGCTCCCCTGCGGTCAAGCGCGGGCGATTGCCCCGAACACCCCTGTTCGCGCAGGCCAGATGGGGTGCATGGGGCACCGCGATGCCGACGGCATATGTCAATCGGATGATGCGGAACAACAGGTTCCGGGGGGCGTATTCCTCCGGAACACCCCCGCAGAAGGCCCTTCGGGGGTCATGATGGGGGCATGGCGGGGCTGGAGGGTATCGAACAGCCGCGGCGGCACGGGAGTGCGACCGCGGCGCGCTGGTCGCCTGCTGTCGAGGACGAACACGCGCTGAAGGCGCTGGAACTGTTCGGCAACCCCACCGAGGCGGAGGTGCCGCTGCCGTCCCGGCCGGAGTCCGCCGCCACGGCGCGCCGGCTCACCCAGGTCGTGGTGCTCCGCCAGTGGGGGCTCTCGCCGAAGATGACCGAGGACGCCGTGTTACTGGTGTCGGAACTCGTGGGCAATGCCGTGCGGCACACGGGGGCGCGGGTCTTCGGGCTCCGGATGCGGCGCCGGCGCGGATGGATCCGGGTCGAGGTCCGCGACCCCTCGCGGGGGCTGCCCTGTCTGATGCCGGTCCAGGACATGGACGTCAGCGGCCGAGGCCTGTTCCTCGTGGACAAACTGTCCGACCGCTGGGGGGTCGACCTCCTCCCACGCGGCAAGACGACATGGTTCGAAATGCGGGTGGCCGACCGCTAGGGCTTGAGCGACTGCGAGAGCAGCCCGCACCACGAACCCTGGCACCGACCCCGGCACCTGGGTGGTCGCCGCGCTGCCGGCCGGAGCGGAACGTTAATCTGACCTCGTCAGTGAAGCACCACGAAGGGGCGGGTCCGGTGGCGGACATCGAGGAAGCACGCAAGGCGTTCGAGCGCATCGACGTGGACGGGGACGGCTACATCACCGCCGCCGAGTTCAAGAAGGCCCTGGCCCAGGGCGGGGACTGGAACGTCACGGAGTCGGTGGCCGAGGCCGTCATCGCCGCCCAGGACCTCAACGGCGACAAGCTGCTCTCGTTCGACGAGTTCTGGGCCCACGTCAACAGGTGACCCGAGCGGAAGGGGCGCCCACCGGTTCACGGCGGGCGCCCCTTCGTCATGTCCGGCCTTCGTCGCGTCAGGCCTTCGTCATGTCCGGCTTTCGTCATGCCAGGCCCTAGCCGGGTCCGGTCCTCGTCGTGTTCGGCCGTCAGGGTGGTGCCCGGAATAACCCGATCCGACCCCGGGTTGGTACACCCCGGCAGGAGTCACCCACCCCTCGAAGGGCGAGTTCCATGAAGATCGGCATCATCGGAGCAGGGAACATCGGCGGCAACCTCACCCGCCGCCTCACCGCACTCGGCCACGACGTGTACGTCGCCAACTCCCGCGGCCCGCAGACGCTCACCGCGCTGGCGGAGGAGACCGGAGCCACCCCCGTCACCGTCGAGGAGGCACCCCGGGGCGCCGAGATCGTCGTCGTCACCATCCCCCTGAAGGCGATCCCCGACCTGCCGTCCGGACTGCTGGACCAGGCGGCCGACGGGGTGGCCGTCATCGACACCGGCAACTACTACCCGCAGCGGGACGGCAGGATCGCCGCCATCCTGGACGAGGGTCTGACGGAGTCCCGCTGGACCGCCCAGCACCTCGGCCACACGGTCGTCAAGGCCTTCAACGGCACGTACGCGCAGGACATCCTGGACCGCCCCCGCCCGGCCGGCGCCCCCGACCGCATCGCCCTCCCGGTGGCGGCCGACGACGCGCGTGCGAAGCAGGTCGTACGCGCACTCATCGACGAACTCGGCTTCGACACCGTGGACGCGGGCGGCCTCGACGACTCCTGGCGCCAGCAGCCCGGCACCCCCGTCTACGGCGGCCGGATGGACGTGGACGGGGTGACGAAGGCCCTGGCCGAGGCGTCCAGGGAACGCACCCCGGACTTCACCGCGTAACCCCTCCGCCCCCGCTCAGACGATCTCCAGCGGCAGGTGCGGTCCGGCCGGCAGTTCGACCTTGACGGGGTCGCCGGGCCGCACCACGCCACCCGCGACGACCACACTCATGATCCCGGACCGGAACCGGGCCTTGCCGTCCTCGCCCCGGCCCACGACCTGCTTCATGAGCCCCTTCTGGAAGGCGTCGATCTGCGCGCACGGGTTGCGCAGCCCGGTGACCTCCACCACGGCCTCGTCCCCGAGCCGCAGCAGGGTCCCGGCGGGCAGCCCCAGCAGATCGATGCCCCGGGTGGTGACGTTCTCCCCGAGCTCCCCGGCCGCGACCTCGAACCCGGCGCCCCGGACCTCGTCGAACAGCTCCTCGTGGATGAGGTGCACCTGCCGCAGATTCGGCTGCGTGGGATCCTTCCGCATCCGGAACCGGTGCTTGACGGTCACCCCCGCATGCACATCACCCTCGACCCCGAGCCCCGCGAGCAGCGTGATGCTCTCCCGGTTCGGCTTGGTGAACGAGTACACGCCGTTGCTGCTCACCGCAGCGACACTCCCACCCATGCTGTGCAGCTCCCCTCGTCCTCACGGTTGCCGTCGAACCGCAGGACAGAGCCTACGGGCGGGCCCGCACCCTCTCTCTCAGCCGGCGCAGATCGCCTGGGACACCATTCCCCCGTTGGGCGCCGCGGTCATGGAGGTGCTCGCCCGGTCGAGCTGGGCGGGCGGATAGACCTCCTGGAGGAAGGATTTCCCGGAGTCGGCGGGACCGCCCCCGCCGCCGACGCCGTGCACCCGCGTTCCGGACGGACACGCGGCGGCGGCGTTGTCCAGGTTCCGCACCGTGGCCGCGACGACGGCGGGATTCGTGGTGCAGATGCCGAGAACGCGCACCCGGATCATCCCGGGATGGTCCCCCCGGGCATGGACCGTGGCCATCGCGGCATCGCGCGCTCCGGTCGACCGGAACAGCTGCAGACCCGCGTGGAGCTCGGGGAACGCGGCGGCCCCGGTGCCGATCACGCGCCTGCCCGCCGGGCACCTGACCCGCGCGGTCGCGAAACCGATGGCCGAGGAGAACGCGGAGACCTGCTGGTAGCCGGGCAGGGAGGCGGCGGGCGCACAGAGCGCGTACGCCTCCAGCCACCACCCCGCGGTGAACCCGGTGCTCGGCTCACTGGCCGTGGCCCGGAAGTAGTCACGCTGCAGCAGGAGGTCGCGCCCGGGTTCCGCCCCGGTCAGGGCCACGACGCCGTGACCGTGGTCGAAGGCCCATCCGCCGCCGCCGACCACCCGGTGGCCCGCGGGGCACTGTGCCCGCCTGCTCTTGCGCGGCTCGGAGTTGTCGGGAGTCGGCCCGGAAGGCACCCTGACCAGTTCCGGCACGGCCGCCACGGGTGCCGCTCGCGGCGCCCGGTCCACCGGTGGCCCGGACGGCATCACCAGTACAGTGACCGCCGCGGCGGCAGCGGCGACGGTCCGCCACCGTCCTTTCGCCTTGCGCATCTCGGGCGCCCCCCATGTCCGGCGTTCGGCATCCGGCTCCGTCGAGCGTCTCGCCGTTCACGAGGGCAGTCCACCTGTCAGGCGTCCTCGGCCCATTCGCGCAGGGCGGCCTTGCTGGAGAAATCGGCGACGTTCTTGTCCAGCGGGTCGTCCGTGTACTGGTGGAAGCGCCACTTGGCCTGGATACGGGGCTTGCCCGCCGTCACGTAGTCCGCGATCCAGAGGCCGTCACCGGCATAGGATGTCGTGTCCACGTTCAACCAAAAATTCCGGTTGCAATAGAGGACGACCCTGTTGTTCGGTCGCAGTTCCCTCACCTTGCGGATGAAGCGGTCCTTCTCGGCGTTGCTGGCGTGGGTGCCCTCGCCCGTCGTCTCCCAGTCGACGGCGAGGATGTCGCCGGCCTTCTCCGGGGCCTTGCTGACGAAGTACTCGGCCT
The DNA here is from genome assembly GCF_042728395.1 of Streptomyces sp. NPDC060205. Taxonomy (NCBI): domain Bacteria; kingdom Bacillati; phylum Actinomycetota; class Actinomycetes; order Kitasatosporales; family Streptomycetaceae; genus Streptomyces; species Streptomyces sp. NPDC060205. The sequence goes on along the minus strand of NZ_JBHWZP010000066.1, from coordinate 11,224 downwards.
GGGCCGTGAGGTTGCCGGGCCACAGGAAGTGGTAGAAACCCACCACGCAGCCGGCGTCCCTGGCCCGCTTCGTCTGCGCGCTCAGCTTCGGGTTGACGTACGTCCGGCCTTCCGTGGCCTTGACGAAGACGAAGGACAGGCCCTCGGTGCTGTACGAGGACGACTGGTAGGCACTTACGTCGATGCCGCGCAGCATGCGTGACTCCTTGGTGCTGGGGTGGCCGGAAACACGGATCGTGCTTCCCGGGGCCTGTGGGGGGCAATCTCCTTTGTGGTGCCCGCACTTGGCCCGCACTACCCTCACGCACGTCAGCGCCCCGAAGGCCGCGCCGGAGCACGCGCCCCTCGGGACGGGCCCCCCGGAGGGCTCAGCACTCGATGATGTTCACCGCGAGGCCGCCCCGCGCCGTCTCCTTGTACTTGACGGACATGTCCGCGCCCGTCTCCTTCATCGTCTTGATGACCTTGTCGAGGGACACCTTGTGGGAGCCGTCGCCGCGCATGGCCATCTTCGCCGCCGTGACGGCCTTGACCGCGGCCATGCCGTTGCGCTCGATGCAGGGGATCTGGACGAGGCCGCCGACCGGGTCGCAGGTGAGGCCGAGATTGTGCTCCATGCCGATCTCGGCGGCGTTCTCGACCTGTTCGGGAGATCCGCCGAGCACCTCCGCCAGCGCGCCCGCCGCCATCGAGCAGGCCGAGCCGACCTCGCCCTGGCAGCCGACCTCGGCGCCGGAGATGGAGGCGTTCTCCTTGAAGAGCATGCCGATGGCGCCCGCGGCGAGCAGGAAGCGTACGACGCCGTCCTCCTTCTCGGCCTCGGAGGAGGAGGCGCCCGCGACGAAGTTCACGTAGTAGTGCAGGACCGACGGGATGATGCCCGCGGCGCCGTTGGTGGGGGCGGTCACGACCCGGCCGCCCGCCGCGTTCTCCTCGTTCACCGCCATCGCGTACAGGGTGATCCACTCCATGGCGTGGGCCAGCGGGTCGCCCTCGGCGCGCAGTTGGCGGGCCGACATGGCCGCGCGGCGGCGCACGCGCAGGCCGCCGGGCAGGATGCCCTCGCGGGACATGCCGCGCGAGACGCACGCCTGCATCACGCGCCAGATGGCGAGGAGCCCTTCGCGGATCTCCTCCTCGGTGCGCCAGGCCCGCTCGTTCTCCAGCATCAGCGCGGAGATGGACAGGCCGGTCTCGCGGGTGAGCCGCAGCAGCTCGTCGCCCGTGCGGAAGGGGTACTTCAGGACCGTGTCGTCGAGCTTGATGCGGTCCGCGCCGACCGCGTCCTCGTCGACGACGAACCCGCCGCCCACCGAGTAGTACGTCTTCGACAGGACCTCGGCGCCCGTCGCGTCGTACGCCCACAGGGTCATGCCGTTCGCGTGGTACGGCAGTGTCTTGCGGCGGTGCAGCACCAGGTCGTCGTCGAAGGAGAAGCCGATCTCGTGCTCGCCGAGCAGGTCGAGGCGGCCCGACGACTTGATCTTCTCCACGCGGTCGTCGGCGCCCTCGACGTCCACCGTGCGGGGCGAGGCGCCCTCCAGGCCGAGCAGCACCGCCTTGGGGGTGCCGTGGCCGTGCCCGGTCGCGCCCAGTGAGCCGTACAGCTCGGCGCGGACCGCGGTGACGGGGGTCAGCAGGTCCTCGTTGCGCAGGCGGTGCGCGAACATGCGGGCCGCACGCATCGGGCCGACCGTGTGGGAGCTGGACGGGCCGATGCCGATCGAGAACAGGTCGAAGACCGAGATGGCCACGGGAGCTCCTCAAAACGGGGTGAAGCGGGGTGGAACAGGGCGGAACGGGGTGGAACGGAACGGGGTACCGCGCGCACCTTCCAGTGTGCGCGGTACCCCGCGAAACGGAACTACTTGCCCAGACCGGGGTACAGCGGGTGCTTCTCGGCCAGGGCGGTCACGCGGGCCTTGAGCGCCGCCGCGTCGAAGACCGGCTTCAGGGTCTCGGCGATGACGTCCGCGACCTCGGTGAAGTCCTCGGCCGTGAAGCCGCGGGTGGCGAGCGCGGGCGTACCGATCCGCAGGCCCGAGGTGACCATCGGCGGCCGGGGGTCGTTCGGGACGGCGTTGCGGTTGACCGTGATGCCGACCTCGTGGAGGCGGTCCTCGGCCTGCTGGCCGTCCAGCTCGGACTCGCGCAGGTCGACGAGGATCAGGTGGACGTCCGTGCCGCCGGAGAGGACGTTCACCCCGGCCTCGCGGGCGTCGGCCGCCGTCAGCCGCTCGGCGAGGATCCGCGCGCCGTCGACGGTGCGCTGCTGGCGCTCCTTGAACTCCTCGGTGGCGGCGACCTTGAAGGAGACCGCCTTGGCCGCGATCACGTGCTCCAGGGGGCCGCCCTGGAAGCCCGGGAAGACGGACGAGTTGAGCTTCTTCGCGAAGGCCTTCCTGGCAAGGATGATCCCGCCGCGGGGCCCGCCGAGCGTCTTGTGCGTGGTGGAGGTGACCACGTCCGCGTACTCCACCGGGTTCGGGTGGAGGCCGGCCGCGACGAGGCCCGCGAAGTGCGCCATGTCGACCCACAGGTGGGCCTCGACCTCGTCCGCGATGCGGCGGAACTCGGCGAAGTCCAGCTGCCGGGGGTACGCCGACCAGCCCGCGATGATCACCTTGGGGCGGTGCTCCTTGGCGAGCCGCTCGACCTCGGCCATGTCGACCAGGCCGGCGTCGTCCACGTGGTACGCGACCACGTTGAACTGCTTGCCGGAGAAGTTCAGCCGCATCCCGTGGGTCAGGTGACCGCCGTGGGCGAGGTCCAGGCCGAGGATGGTGTCGCCGGGCTGGGCCAGCGCGAAGAGCGCGGCCTGGTTGGCGGAGGCGCCCGAGTGCGGCTGCACGTTGGCGTACTCGGCGCCGAACAGCTCCTTGACCCGGTCGATCGCGATCTGCTCGGCGACGTCGACGTGCTCGCAGCCGCCGTAGTAGCGGCGGCCGGGGTAGCCCTCGGCGTACTTGTTGGTGAGGACCGAGCCCTGGGCCTCCATGACCGCGACCGGGGCGAAGTTCTCCGAGGCGATCATCTCAAGGGTGGACTGCTGACGGTTCAGCTCGGCGTCGAGGGCGGCGGCGACGTCCGGGTCGAGTTCGTGCAGGGGCGTGTTCAGAAGCGACATCGGTCTGGGGTCCTTAGCGAGGAGCCGGAATCAGGAGCCGGAGTATTCGGTGTACTCGGCGGCGGAGAGCAGGTCCTTCGGCTCGTCCGTCACCCGTACCTTGAAGAGCCAGCCACCCTCGAAGGGAGCGGTGTTCACCAGCGCGGGATCGTCCACGACATCCTGGTTGATCTCGGTGATCTCACCGGTGACGGGCGAGTACAGGTCGCTCACCGACTTCGTCGACTCCAGCTCGCCGCAGGTCTCGCCCGCGGTCACCGCGGCACCGACCTCGGGGAGCTGGACGTACACCACGTCGCCGAGCGCGTTGGCCGCGTGCTCCGTGATGCCGACCGTCGAGACGCCGTCCTCGGCGCCCGACAGCCACTCGTGCTCCTTGCTGTAGCGCAGCTCTTGGGGGTTGCTCATGGCCTGAATTCTCCTGTACGCGGGTGAGTGCTGATGCAGGGGGAGTACGGGTGAGCTGGGCGGATGTGCCCAGGATCACGTGTGGCGCCTGTGGACCGGCGTCACGTGTGGCGCCTGCTGAGGGGCGTCACGTGCGGTGCTTGCGGACCAGTGTCACTTCTGGCGCTTGTAGAACGGCAGTGCCACGACCTCGTACGGCTCGTGACTGCCCCGGATGTCGACGCCGACACCGGCGGTGCCGGGCGCGGAGTGCTCCGCGTCGACGTAGGCCATCGCGATCGGCCTGCCGAGCGTCGGCGAGGGCGCGCCGGAGGTGACCTCGCCGATCACCGCGCCGCCGGCGACGACGGGGTAGCCGGCGCGCGGGACGCGGCGGCCCTCGGCGATCAGGCCGACCAGGACGCGCGGAGGCGTCGACTCGGCACGCGCGGCGGCCTCGGAGAGCGCCTCGCGGCCCACGAAGTCGCCCTCCTTCTCGAACTTCACGACCCGGCCGAGCCCCGCGTCGAACGGCGTGAGCGAGGTGCTCAGCTCGTGCCCGTACAGCGGCATGCCCGCCTCCAGGCGCAGGGTGTCGCGGCAGGAGAGCCCGCAGGGGGTGAGTCCGGCAGCGGTCCCCGCCTCGGTCAGCGCCTGCCACAGCTTCTCGGCGTCGGCCGGGGCGACGAACAGCTCGAAGCCGTCCTCGCCGGTGTAGCCGGTGCGCGCGATCAGCGCCGGGACGCCCGCGACCGTGCCGGGCAGGCCCGCGTAGTACTTCAGGCCGTCCAGGTCGGCGTCGGTGAGGGACTTCAGGATGCCGGGGGACTCGGGGCCCTGGATCGCGAGCAGCGCGTAGGCGTCCCGGTCGTCGCGGACCTCGGCGTCGAAGCCGGCGGCGCGCTCCGTGAGGGCGTCCAGGACCACCTGGGCGTTGGAGGCGTTGGCCACGACCATGTACTCGGTGTCGGCGAGGCGGTAGACGATCAGGTCGTCGAGGATGCCGCCGTCGGCCCGGCAGATCATGGTGTAGCGGGCGCGGCCGGTCTTCACGCCGCCGATGTTGCCGACCAGCGCGTGGTCGAGGAGCGCGGCGGCCTGCGGCCCGCTCACGGTGATCTCGCCCATGTGCGAGAGGTCGAAGAGCCCGGCCCGGGTCCTTACGGCGACGTGCTCGTCGCGCTCGGAGCCGTACCGCAGGGGCATGTCCCAGCCCGCGAAGTCGGTCATCGTCGCGCCCAGCGAGCGATGCAGGGCATCGAGCGCGGTGCGGCGCGGTTCAACAGAGGCGTTGCTGCTCATCGGCGGGGCTCCCAAGGCATGACGGCGAGGTCGTTCCTCCCCATCTGTCATCGGAACCTGAGAGGTTCGCCGTGACCCGCCGCAGGACACGGGGATCACTGACTTGCACCTTGGGTGGGGCCTACGCCCTGACGGTCAGGGGCGGCCCGCTTTTCAGATGTGCCTCGTCCGTGCGGTATCGGGGGCCTGAGAGATTCAAGGGAGGGACTTGCTCCTTCGGCGCCCGGGCACTCGTACACCTGCGTGTACGTGTTTCCCGGAACTCTCCCGCGCGGATTCAAGCGGCCGGTATGCAGTTGGCGGGCACATCATTGCACGCCCCCGGCTCCGGCAGGGGGCCGCGCGGTGTCCGGACGCATGGCCAGGGTGTCCACAGTGATCTGTGACGGGGCTGTGGCAGGACAAGAACAGAAACAGGGGGACCAGCGCATTACCTTCTCTTTACACTCGATGGAGATGGGTCTGCCGACCCCATGGGGAGGACGATCAGGGTGAACAGGACCACGGCGTACGCGACCGGTTCGGGCATCGCGCTGCCCAAGCAGCCATCCGCTCCGGCCAGGGAGGCGTGCGACCCGCTGGTGACCCCCGTCGTCCGCGATCTGCGGGCGCGCTCGGGCCACAGTCCGCACGGTCTGCGCTTCGGCGCGGCCGATCTGGTGGTGGTCACGGGGCTGCCGGGCAGCGGCAAATCCACGCTGATGCGCCGGGCGGTGACCGGCCGCCGCATCGACTCCCAGGACACCCGCGACCGGTGGGACGAGCGCCTGGCCCGTTTCCTGCCGTACGCGGTCTACCGGCCCCTCGTCCGCGCCGCGCACTACGCGGGCCTGCGCCGGGCCCTGCGCTCCGGGGAGGGCGTCGTCGTGCACGACTGCGGTACGCAGGCCTGGGTGCGCGACTGGCTCGCCCGGGACGCCCGCCGCCGCGGCGGCACCCTGCACCTGCTGCTCCTCGACGTCGACCCGGGCACGGCCCTCGACGGCCAGCGCGAGCGCGGCCGGGGCGTCTCGCGGTACGCGTTCGCGCGCCACCGCGGCGCGGTCGCCCGGCTGCTGCGCGCGGTGGAGAAGGGCGACCTCCCCGAGGGCTGCGGTTCCGCGGTGCTCGTCGACCGTGCCGCCGCGGACGTACTGCGCCGCATCGATTTCGGCGACTGAGGGCGACTAACCTCGTCAACCGCACACGGCGGTTGGAGCAGGCGGTGGAGATGGACTTCCAGGCACAGGACATTCCGGCACACGCACACCCCCACATGGGCTGGCCGGGAAACGAGTTGGAGGAGGTGCTCGCCGCCTCCCTGGGGCTGCCTCCGTCGCCCTCGACGGGGGCCCGGATCGTGGAGACCCTCGGGCGCAGCTTCATCTGGGTGCCGCTGCCGGAGGGGGGCGGCCCGCACAGCGGCCCGCTCGACCTGCCCACGATGGAGCTCGCCGGGCAGGCCTACGTGCCGGTCTTCACCTCGGAGCAGCAGTTCCGCCAGGTCGTCGGCGACCACATGGCGTACACGGTGGCGCCCGCGGTGGAGTTCGCGCGCGGCCTGCCGCCCCAGGCCGGCATCGTCCTGAACCCGGACGGCACGGTCGGGATACCGCTGCCCCCGGCCGCCGTCGCCGAACTGTGCCGGGCCGGCCGGACCGAACTCGACGGGCCCGCGAGCGGCGGCCGGGTCCGGCTCTTCCAGCCCGACTGGCAGGACGACCCGGTGGACTTCCTGGCCGCGGCGTCCGCCGAGTTCGACGCGACCGGCCTGGTGGCGAGCGCCCGGCGCTGTCTCGCGAGCATCGAGGGCGGGGACACGGTGATGTTCGTCGGGGTGGAGGTGATCCACTGGGACGAGAACGCCCGCACCCTCCCGCTGGACGCCCTCGGCCGCGCCCTCGGCCGGGTCCCCCTGCCCCACCCGGTGAGCCTGGTCTTCCTGGACGTGGCCCAGGACCCGGTGGGCGACTGGCTGAGGGAAAAGGTCCGCCCGTTCTACACCCGAGCGTTCTGACCCGATTCGAGGCGCGCCCGTCAGGGCGCGCCTCGAAGGGGCGCGGGGAACTGCGCGCCCAGCTACGCACGGCCCGCACCCGACAGCGCACAGAGAGTCCCGAGCTCAAAACACCAAACCCAGCGGAGCGCAACGGTGCTGTCGGGATCGCCACTTAAGCTGGTTTCATGGCTCGGTCGGAGTGGTGCGATGTTCAAGTGAACGGGACACCTCATCGAACGGGACCGGTATGTCAGTGATGTCGCGAAGGGGCGGTAGAAGGTGAGCGCGTCGGGCACGGCCGCGGCCGGGCAGGTCGAGCACATGCTGCGCCAAGTGACGCCCGGGCGTTACGACGCCTACGAGGCGCTCCTGCGCGCGCTGGCGACCCCGCCGTCCGGCCAGGTGTGGATGCTGCTCTGGCACGGCCAGGCGGGCTCGCCCGACGCCCAGTACGGGAACATGGAGGTCGACGGCTTCGGCTACGCACCCTGTGTGACCTCGGCCCAGGAGCTCTCGGCCAGCGGCTGGAACCGTTCGTACGAGGTGGTCGACGGGCTCGACGTGGCCCGCACCCTCTACCCCGACCACTACGGGCTCTGGCTGAACCCGCACGCGCCGGGCGGCGGCGTCGGCATCCCCTGGCTCGATCTGCGGCGCATCGCCACCGGCCTGGAGCGGCAGCCCGCGGGCCCGCTGCGGCTGTCCGAACCGGCCATCGAGATCCCGCAGTTCTACGCCCTGCTGACCCAGAACGCGCACCGGACGGCCGCCGTCCGCTCGCTGCGCCGCGCCTGGGTGCAGCCCGCGCTGGGCGCCCCGTACCTGGCCATCGGGCTCGACGTGTACGACACCAGCCCGCCGGCCGTGGACTCGGTGCGGGCGATGATGCAGCAGTCGATCGGCGCGGTGCCGGACGGGCTGCCGGTGTCGACCGTCGCGATGTCGGACGAGTACGACCCGGTGGCCCTGTGGCTGCGCGCCAACGCGCGGCCGTTCTACGACCGGGAGGCGCACGCGGCTCCCGTCCAGGCGCCGGCGGCAGGCGGTTACGGGTTCCCCGGCACGTACTGAGATGATCTGGAGGGACACGGTCCATCCAGCCGGATGGTCGTGATCCGTCAGGCGGGGTCCACCCAGTGGAGCATCTGCTCCCCCACCCGTACCGCGACTGGGTGGAATGTCCCGATCTACGCGGGTAAATGGGTTGCGAGGCCCGTTTCGCCCCAAGTGTCATGTGTCCGACCCCCGTTACCCGGCGTTCGGATAACGGAACCCTCCTGACGGCATCACGGTTGCGCATCCATTCGCCTTCAGGTCTGGCTTCAGATCACCGAGGCGTTGAAGACTCCCGGTCCAGGAGGTTTAAACCTCCTGATGTGTACGACGGACTGATCACGCCGCTACAGCGGCAAGCGTGGGCCGGCTACCGCCGGTTGAGAGGGGTCCCTGCCACGATGACGGCACCATTGCACGAGCCGACGGCCGAAGCCGCGCCGAGCGCGGCCGAAGAGGCGGCGCTCGTTGCCGGCTCCGCCGAGGCGAAGGCGGTACAAGGACGTTCCCTCGGCCGCATCGCCTGGGAGCGCCTGAAGCGCGACAAGCTGGCCCTGGCGGGCGGCATGGTCGTGCTTCTGCTGATCCTGATCGCCCTGCTCGCGCCCGTGATCGCGAACCTGGTCGGACAGGACCCCGAAACGCACCACGAGGACCTGATCGACCCGCTCTTCTCGACCCCCAAGGGGGCCTACGGCGGCATCAGCGGGGACCACCTCTTCGGTGTCGAACCCGTCAGCGGCCGCGACATCTTCGCCCGCATCGTCTACGGAGCCCGGATCTCCCTGCTGGTCGGCTTCCTGTCGGCCCTGGTGGCCGTGGTGCTCGGCACGATCCTCGGCGTACTCGCCGGCTACTTCGGCGGCTGGGTCGACGCGGCCGTCAGCCGGGTCATGGACGGCCTGCTGGCCTTCCCGCAGCTGCTCTTCATCATCGCGCTGGTGTCGGTCATGCCGAACCAGATGCTGGGCCTGACCGGCACGGGCGTGCGCCTGTTCGTGATGATCCTGGTCATCGGCTTCTTCGGCTGGCCCTACGTCGGCCGCGTGGTCCGCGGCCAGACGCTCTCCCTGCGCGAACGCGAGTACGTCGAAGCCGCGCGCAGCCTCGGAGCCGGACGGTTCTACATCCTGTTCAAGGAGCTGCTGCCCAACCTGGTCGCGCCGATCATCGTCTACACGACGATGATGATCCCGACCAACATCCTCACCGAGGCGGCGCTCAGCTTCCTGGGCGTCGGCGTCAAGCCGCCGACCGCCTCATGGGGGCAGATGCTCTCCGCCGCGATCGACTACTACGAGTCGGATCCCATGTACATGGTGATCCCGGGTGTGGCGATCTTCATCACGGTGCTCTCCTTCAACCTCTTCGGTGACGGCGTGCGTGACGCGCTCGACCCGAAGGGCTCCCGCTGAACTGCCGTACCCCCAAGGGCCCGTCATCTGTCGACGGGCCGCTACATATCGGAGGATCCGAGTGAGTACCCAACGCACCACAGGGCGGCGCAAGCAGGCCGTGGCCGCCGCAGCCGTGGTCGCTGCACTGCTGTCCACGGCGGCGTGCGGCGGCGGCAACGACGACGACGGGGGCGGTTCGAAGACCGGCGCGGCCGGCTTCGACGCCGCGAACAACAAGGTCGCCCAGGCCTCCCTCGCCAAGAAGGGCGGCACGCTCAAGTTCGCGGGCGCCCAGGATGCCGACTCGTGGGACACCACCCGCGGTTACTACGGCTTCATGTGGAACTTCTCCCGGTACTACAGCCGTCAGCTGGTCACCAACGCGACCGCGCCGGGCGCCGACGGTGCCAAGGTCACGCCGGACCTCGCCACCGCGGCCGCGAAGGTCTCGGACGACGGCAAGACCTACACGTACACGCTGCGTGACGGGTCGACCTGGGAGGATGGCAAGCCCATCACCTCCAAGGACGTCAAGTACGGCATCGAGCGCGCGTGGGCGCAGGACGTGCTCTCCGGCGGTCCCATCTACCTTCAGCAGGTCCTCGACCCGAAGAAGGAGTACAAGGGCCCGTACAAGGACAAGTCCGCGGACAAGCTCGGTCTGAAGGCCATCGAGACGCCCGACGACAAGACGATCATCTTCAAGCTGCCCGAGGCGAACTCGGACTTCGAGGAGATGCTCGCGCTGACCTCGGCCTCCCCGGTCCGCCAGGACAAGGACACCAAGTCCAAGTACGGCCTGAAGCCGTTCTCGTCCGGCCCGTACAAGTTCCAGTCGTACACGCCGAGCAAGGGCATCGTGCTCGTCCGCAACACCGAGTGGAAGCAGTCCTCGGACCCGATCCGCAAGGCGTACCCGGACAAGATCACGGTCGACTTCTTCACCAACGCCAATGACATGGACCAGCGCCTGATCAAGGGCGACTACGACCTGGACATCGGCCAGACCGGTCTCTCCCCGCAGGGCCGCACCACCGCCCTGAAGGAGCACAAGGACAACCTGGACAACCCGGTCTCCGGCTACATCCGCTACGCGGTCTTCCCGCAGAGCGTCAAGCCGTTCGACAACGAGCACTGCCGCAAGGCCGTGATCTACGGTGCCGACCACGAGTCGCTCCAGACCGCTCGTGGCGGCCCGGTCGCCGGTGGAGACATCGGTACCAACATGCTGCCGCCGTCGGTCCCGGGCTCCGAGGGCCAGAAGTACGACCCGTACGAGTCGGCGACCGCGAACAAGAAGGGCAACGTCGCCAAGGCCAAGGAAGAGCTCAAGGCCTGCGGCAAGCCGAACGGCTTCAAGACCACCATCGCGGTCCGCAACAACAAGCCCGTCGAGGTCGCGACCGCCGAGTCCCTCCAGGCGTCGCTGAAGAAGGTCGGCATCACCGTCGACATCGAGCAGTTCGACGGTGCCCAGACCACCGGCATCATCGGTAGCCCCTCGAACGTCAAGAAGAAGGGCTACGGCATCATCATCATGGGCTGGGGCCCGGACTTCCCCAGCGTCCAGGGTTACGGCCTGCCCCTGTGGAGCGGCGACTACATCCTTGAGAGCGGCAACAACAACTTCGCCCTGATCAAGGACAAGACGATCGACGGTCTCTTCGACAGCTACACCAAGGAGCTCGACTCCACGAAGAAGGCCGCGATCTCCACGGAGATCAACCACAAGGTCATGGAGGGCGGTTACTACCTGCCCTTCGTCTTCGAGAAGTTCATCAACTGGCGTTCGAGCCGTCTGGCGAACGTCTACACCACCGACGGTTACAGCGGTCAGTACGACTTCGTCAACCTCGGCCTGAAGAAGTAACACCGACCGGCGCACCCGCCATACCTCGCCGAGGTCTCCGCGCTGCCGCTGACCGCGCACGGCAAGGTGTCAGGCGTCACGGCTGCGGCACGCGCAGTCTGTCCCAGCTC
>NZ_JBHWZP010000065.1:0-35433 GCF_042728395.1 Streptomyces sp. NPDC060205 | reverse complement strand
CTGTGAGAGGGGGCCGGGGCTTCGTCGTACCGGAAGCGTCAGCGCAGCTCCGCCGGGGGCGTCCGTTCGTCGTCGACCTTCTCCACACGCTCCAGCTCGCCCCAGACCACGTACCGGTAGCGGGACGTGTAGACCGGCGTGCAGGTCGTCAGCGTGATGTAGCGGCCCGCCTTCGCCTTCCCCGACTCCTTGGGGACCGCCCCGAGGACGTTGACGTTGTACTTCGACGTCTCCGGAAGCGTCGCGTAGACCTTGTAGACGTACCACTCGTCCTTGGTCTCGAAGACGATCGCGTCGCCCTTCTTGAGCTTGTCGATGTTGTGGAACTTCGCGCCGTGCCCGTCGCGGTGGGCGGCCAGCGAGAAGTTGCCCTTCTTGTCCTGCGGGAGCGCGGACTTGACGGGGTTCGTGTAGTACCCGGCGATGCCGTTGTTGAGCAGCTTCGTGGAGGTGCCCTTCTTGACCAGCACCTCGCCGTTCCTCATCGCCGGGACGTGCAGGAAGCCGATGCCGTCCTTGGTGTCCAGGCCGACCGGACCGCGGTCCTCGGCCCAGTGGTCGCGCACCTTGTCGCCCTGCTTGTCGGCCTCGCGGTCCGCGATCACGTTCGTCCACCACAGCGAGTAGACGACGAACAGGCCGAGGACCAGGCCCGCCGTGATGAGGAGTTCGCCCAGGACGCTGACCGCCGTCGCGATCGGGCCGCCGCCGCGCCGCCGCGGCGGGGGCGGGGACGCCGGCGCGTCCGTGTGCTCTTCGTGGTCGGTCGTCGCTGCCACTGCGTTTTCCCCGTCTGGTGTCTCAGAAAGCTGTTCAGAAGCGGTTCAGAAAGGTGTTCAGGAAGGTGTTCGGCAAGGTGCCCGCGCGGTCAGCCGACGAGTTCGTCCGGTTTGCCCTTGTCGCGTGATCGTTCCTCGACCATCGTGCCCCAGACGATCATCCGGTACTTGCTGGTGAATTCCGGCGTGCAGGTGGTGAGAGTGATGTAGCGGCCCGCCGACTTGAAGGTCGACCCCTTGGGAATCGCGTCCAGGACGGACGTGTTGCTCGGCGACGTCACCGGCAGGATCGAGGCCATCTTGTAGACGAAGTACTTGTTCTGCGTCTCCACGACGATCGCGTCGCCCGGCTTGAGACGGTTGATGTAGCGGAACGGTTCGCCGTGGGTGTTGCGGTGGCCCGCGAGCCCGAAGTTGCCCTTCTTGGCGTCCGGCATCGCGGTCTTCACGCCTTCTTCGGCGTAGTGGCCCACCATGCCGCGGTCCAGGACCCGCTTCTTGTCGGTGCCCTCGGCGATCGGTACGACGACGTCGAGCTTCGGGATGTGCAGCAGGGCGAAACCCTGCCCCGGCTCGAACGTGCCCGGAGCGCCCTTGCCGCTCGCCCAGTCGTCCTGGAGGCTGCTCGCCTCGCTGTCGGCCTGCGCGTGGGCCCGTATGTTCGTCCAGTACAGCTGGTACGTCACGAACAGCAGCATCAGCACGCCGGTGGTGATGAACACCTCGCCGATCGCGCGGCTCGCCATCACGGCCGCCCCGGGCTTGCGGGCCTTCGCCGCGCGCCGGGCCGCCGCGCGCGAGACGGGCGCGTCTACCGCGTCGGCCCCCGTCCGCTCCTCGTGCATCCCGCCGGTGTCGGTCCCACCGTGCCGTCCGTGGCGCCTGGAGGCCTTGCGCCGGGCCGCGCGGCCCCCCGGGGCACCTGAGGGCCGCGGAGCCGCCACAGGGCCCTCAGAGGCCGTTGAGCGCGTCCGGCGGTTCGCTATGGACTCGTCGATGTCGGCGACGCGCAGCGCGACGGTCTCCTCGGCGGACGGCGAGGCCTCGTACGACGGTGTGTACGGCTGGGCGTCCGGAAGCGGCTGGGAGACGGGCGCGGCCGGGGCGGCGGGCGCGTACGCCTCGCCGTACTGCGGCCGCGCCTCCTGGTACCCGGCGGGGTACGCCGTCTGCGCCTGCCCGTACGACTGCTGAGGCTGAGGCGGCTGCGCGTAGGGCTGCTGGGTGTGCGCGTGTGCCTGGGGGGCCGCGTACGCCTGCTGCGGCGGGGCCGGTGCGTTCGGTGCGTTCGGTGCCGAGTAGCCGTGCGCGGGCTCCGCCTGCCCGCGGCCCGCCGGATCCGCGTACGTGGAGGCGTGCTGCGCGTTCAGCCCGACGCTCCAGTCCGGTGCGTACGTCTGCGGGTCGTACCACCCCTGCTCCGGCGCCGCGGGCTGCCGCCGGCCCGGCAGGGGATCGCTGAGCGGGTCCGCCAGTCCGTCCACGGCGGCCCGCATCGCGCCGCCGGCGCCCGGCGCCTCGAACGCCGCAGCGCCCCCGTACCCGGCGTCCTCGCCGAACGGGGCGGCACTGTCGCGCTCGGGGCGCAGCGCGGTCACGCCGTGACCCTGCCCACCACCGGGGCGAGCCCCACCGACCTGGCCACGGCTCCCTGGTCGCCGCACTCGGCCAGCCAGTTGGCCAGCATGCGGTGACCGTGTTCGGTCAGCACGGACTCGGGGTGGAACTGCACTCCCTCGACCGGGAGTTCGCGATGTCTGAGACCCATGATGATCCCGTCGTGGGTACGGGCCGTGACCTCCAGGTCGGCCGGCACGGTCCCCGGCTCGGCGGCCAGCGAGTGGTAGCGCGTGGCGGTGAAGGGCGACGGCAGGCCGGCGAACACACCCCGGCCCTCGTGCTCGACGAGCGAGGTCTTGCCGTGCAGCAGCTCGGGCGCGCGGTCCACCACCCCGCCGTACGCCACCTGCATCGACTGCATCCCGAGGCAGACCCCGAAGACGGGGACCCCGGTCGCGGCGCAGTGACGCACCATGTCGACGCAGACCCCGGCCTCCTCGGGAGTGCCCGGTCCGGGCGACAGCAGCACGCCGTCGAACCCGTCCTGCGCATGCGCCATCGCCACCTCGTCGTTGCGGAGCACCTCGCACTCGGCGCCGAGCTGGTAGAGGTACTGGACCAGGTTGTAGACGAAGCTGTCGTAGTTGTCGACGACGAGGATCCGCGCGGTCACTGGTTGTCCACCGTCACATCGTTGAAGGGGAGCAGCGGTTCGGCCCACGGGAAGACGTACTGGAAGAGCACGTAGACCACCGCGAGGACCAGCACGATCGAGAGCAGTGCCTTGATCCACGTGTTCCCCGGCAGAAGCCGCCAGATAAAGCCGTACATGCCGTCCCTTCCGTCGCACCACGGCACCAGACTCACGCCGTACCTACTCAGACTAACGGCGCAGAGCCTCCGGTTTCCCAGCCTCCACGGGCTGGGTTTCGTCAAGGTGTGCCCAGACGATCAATCGGTGGCTGTGGCCCCATTCGGGGTCGCACGTGGTCAGGGTCAGATAACGGCCCTCCCGCGTGTACCCGGACTTCTTCGGAACGGGGTCGATGACTGCTGTGTCACTCGGCAGCGTCCGGTAGGGCTTGGTGTCGATGCGGTACGTGAACCAGGACGTGCCGTCGGTCAGCACCACCGGGTCACCCGGCCGCAGCCGGGGGAAGTCCTTGAACGGGTCCCCGTACGTCCGGCGGTGGCCGGCGACGGCGAAATTGCCCCGCTGGCCGAGCTGCGCGGTGCTCGCGTAGTGGCCCAGGCCCTTCGTGAGGGTCTTCGTCCTCGTGCCTTCGAGCACGGGCTTGTTCCACGTGAAACCAAGCCTGGGGATGTACATGACGGCGAAGGGCCGGCCGTCCTGGTACGCGGCGGGCTTCTCCGGAGCCTTGTCCGGGCTCTCCGTAGTGGACGATCCGCCGGGCTCGGCCGTCGCGGAGTTCCTCGCCCACTGTTTCTCCAGCTGCTCGATCTGGTCGTCCATCGCGGTGTCGGCCTTCACCCCCGTCCAGAACAACACGTAGACCACGAAGAGCACGATCACGGTGCCGACCGTGATGCACAGCTCGCTGAACGTCCTGACGACGACTCGCACCGACACAAGGTCCCCCAGCGGCAGCTGTTCCCGTACTCCACAGCCTCCTACCCCAACGGCCCTCGCCGCACAGGTGCTTGGGAACTCTTGGGGATCGGATCCGCCGCCGTGCGTCCCGCGCCGCTCCGCTACTCCACGGGCTTCGCGTAGTGGAGGTCCACCGTGCCCGAGTAGCCGGGCATGGTGCGCGTCCCGTCCTCCTCGACCTTCCAGCCGAGCCCGTAGACATTGACGTACACCATGTAGTTCTGAATCGCCGGAGACGCCGTGAGGGACTTCTGGAGCTTCTCCGGGTCACCGATCGCCTGGATCTTGTACGGGGGCGAGTAGACGCGGCCCTGGAGGATCAGGGTGTTGCCGACGCAGCGGACGGCGCTGGTGGAGATCAGCCGCTGGTCCATGACCTTGATGCCCTTGGCCCCGCCCTGCCACAGGGCGTTGACCACGGCTTGCAGGTCCTGCTGGTGGATGACCAGGTAGTCGGGCTGCGGCTCGGGATAGCCGGGGAGTTTCGCCGTCGCGTTCGGGGGCGCGTCGTTGAGCGTGACGGTGAGGGCCTCGCCCTTGAGCTTCTGGGTGCCCGCGTGCTTCTCCAGTGCGGCGAGCTTGGCCGCCTCCGCCGCGGTGCTGCCGTTGTCCCGCTCGGCGAGGGTCTCGACGTCGTCGCGCAGCGAACCGTTGCTCTCGTCGAGCTGCCCGTTCTTGTGGCTGCGCTCCTGGATGAGGTCGGAGAGCTTCAGCAGCGAGGCGTCGGTACGGATGTCGGTGCCGTTGGCCGTGTCGAAGCTGGTGAAGAAGATCAGCCCGGCCAGCGCGAAGACACCCATGGTCAGCAACCGCACCGGCCGAAATCGCCGGAATCGGCCGGGGCTGGAATCCGGCTGGGGGGAGTCGGCAGAATTGCTCAACGTACCCTTATCTCCTTCGGCGCCGCGGAAGCACTACGCTAACGGACGCCCGGGGGAGCACTAGGACCTGTCCGGTCGATCACGGCGAAGGAAAGCTGCGGTGCCTTGTGGGCGCCGGTGAGCGGGGTGTGGTGCGTGCAGCTGCAAGGCGGAGGAGGGCGTCGACGCGGAGCGTCGGCAACCGACGACAACGCCGCAGATGTGCGTGCCACACCCCGCGTCTTCGCCGCGATCGACCGGACAGGTCCTAGGAGTCCCCTTGTACGCTGCCCCGGCAGCCCACGTTCCCTGCGCGGCCACGCAGCGCATCGACAGGAGAGACCCTCGTGCCGAAGTCACGTATCCGCAAGAAGGCCGACTACACGCCGCCTCCGGCGAAGCAGGCGACCAATCTCAAGCTGAACAGCCGTGCCTGGGTCGCCCCGGTCATGCTGGCCATGTTCCTCATCGGCCTCGCCTGGATCGTCGTGTTCTACGTGACGGACGGCTCGCTGCCGATCGACTCTCTGGGCAACTGGAACATCGTGGTCGGCTTCGGCTTCATCGCGGCGGGATTCGGCGTCTCCACGCAGTGGAAGTAACTCCCACCCGCGGTGACAAGGGCTTGTACGAGGTCTGTACAAGCCCTTGTCCGCAAGCCCTGGCCCAAGCTGTCCACTGAGTTATCCACAGCGATTTCCACAGTGGGGAAAAGGTCAGAAGATCTGTGGATAACCCTCTCGGGACTGCCGTCGTGTTGACGCCGGTGTGACTGACCTACTGGGATCCGGAAGCATGTTCGCCCCCTGTCCTGCCTGGGGAAACCCAGGTCAGCGACCGGGGGCACACTTGTTCCCCCACAGCATGCACAAGATCCGCCACGGTCTGTGGACAACGTGGACGCTCAGGTGAGCTGCCCCGTCCTGATGAGTGTCATGACCACAACGGCGAGCAGCACCAGCGCGCACGCGCCGTACTGGATGAGCGCACGTCGTTCCCGGGGCGCGTGCACCATCGCGTAGCCGACGAGGACACCGCCGACGAGACCGCCGACGTGGGCCTCCCAGGCGATGTTGGGCCACCCGAAGGTGAAGATCAGGTTGATCACCAGCAGGGCGATGACCGGGCGCATGTCGTAGTTGAGCCGGCGCATCAGGATGGCGGTCGCGCCGAAGAGACCGAAGATCGCTCCGGAGGCACCGAGCGAGGGCTGATTGGGCTCGGCGATCAGATACGTGAGCGCGCTGCCCGCGAGGCCGGACGACACATACAGGGCGAGATAGCGGGCGCGGCCGAGCGCCGCCTCCAGGGGGCCGCCGATCCACCACAGGCTGAGCATGTTGAAGGCGATGTGGAGATAGCTCCCGTGCAGGAACATCGCCGTGACCATCCGGTACCACTGGCCCTCGGCGACCCCCTCGACATCGCCGAGGACCGGCACGAACGCCCGGCCGATCAGGTCGAAGCTGTCGGTGAAGCGGTCGCCCACGGAGAGCTGGACCAGATAGACGGCGAGATTGAGCCCGACCAGGATCTTGGTGACGAGGCGCGGGTCCGAGGTGAGCGTGCCGCCCGCGAGCGTACGGGGCTGCGAGGCCCCGGGGGCGTGCCCGGTACCCGAACCCTCCCGTACACACTCGGGGCACTGGAAGCCGACCGAAGCGCTGATCATGCACTCGGGACAGATCGGGCGCTCGCACCGGGTGCAGCGAATGCCCGTCTCCCGGTCCGGATGCCGGTAGCAGGTGGGCAGACTCGGGGCACCCTGCGGTCCCTGCGGGCTGCCTGGCACCTGATCCATCGGGTTCCCCTCATCCTTCTGTACACACCGGGTACGCAACGCGCCGCCCCGCCCATCCTTACGGACGGGCGGGGCGTTTGGTTCCCTGCGGAAGCCCTCCGGCACCGCGCCGGACAAGGGCTCACCGGCACGGAGGTCTGCGGCTGTCGGGTCAGCGGGTCTCCACGACGACCGACTCGATGACGACGTCCTCGACAGGGCGGTCGGTACGCGGGTTGGTCGGCAGCGAGACGATGGCGTCCACGATCTTCTGGCTGGCTCCCTCGGTGACCTCGCCGAAGATGGTGTGCTTGCGGGTCAGCCAGGCCGTCGGGGACACGGTGATGAAGAACTGCGAGCCGTTGGTGCCCGGGCCGGCGTTCGCCATGGCCAGCAGGTACGGCTTGTCGAACGCGAGGTCCGGGTGGAACTCGTCCTCGAACTCGTAGCCGGGGCCACCCGTGCCGTTGCCCAGCGGGTCGCCGCCCTGGATCATGAAGCCGCTGATCACGCGGTGGAAGACCGTGCCGTCGTAGAGCTTGTCCGTCGACTTCGCACCCGTGGCCGGGTTGGTCCACTCACGCTCGCCCTTGGCAAGCTCCACGAAGTTGCGGACCGTCTTGGGCGCGTGGTTCGGCAGGAGCCGCACTTCGATGTCGCCGTGATTGGTCTTCAGGGTGGCGTAAAGCTGCTCGGCCACGATCTGCCTTCCGTTGTCCTCTGTGACGCACCGATCCTCGCACGGACCGCGCCGCCCGTCTTCCGGCACCGCCGTACACACCGGTTCGGCCGCTTCGCACCAAACAGGCGCGCGGACCGGGGATCCGTGGCATTGTCGTCGCAGACTCCTGTTGCACCGTATTGATCGGTTATTGCACCAAGTACACCCCGAGTCACCATTCATGACCCGGATGCCTGTCCTCACATGCCCCGAAGCGCTCCGGCAGGCATGATCCGGATAAGGGTGGAAAGGCGAACTGTGACTTTCCGGGGGACGGCCCCCGAGCCCCCATGTACGCCACCGAGGAGGAGGATCCCGTGACCCGCAAGGACAGCGTGCGCGCGGCAGCCGAGTCGGCGAAGGACAGCGTGCGGCACGCCGCGGAAGTGGTGGCGCCCTACGCCGACACGACAAAGGACCGAGCCACCCACTACGCGCATGAAGCCCGTGTGAAGCTCGCGCCCAAGGTGTCGTCCACCGCCGTCACAGCCGCCGAACAGGCACGCACCCAGTACGCCGCCCATCTCGCACCACGTATCGAGCAGGCGCGTACACACGTGCCGCCGAAGGTCGACCACGCCGCGCACGAGGCCGCCGCCCGTACGCGCAAGGCCGCTCGGCAGGCGGCGGAGTACTCCCGTCCGCGGATCGAGCACGCCAGGGCCGCCGCCGGTCCCGTGCGCGAGGAGGCCGCGTCCCGGAGCGTGGCGGCGCTGGCAGCTCTGCGCGGCCAGGTATCGGCCAAGGAGGTCGAGAAGCTGGTCCGCAAGCACCAGCGGCGGGCCAGGACCGGCCGTCTCGCCAAGAGGCTGGCCGTTCTGGGCCTCCTGGCCGGTGGCGCCTACGCCGCCTGGAAGTGGTGGGACAAGCAGGCCAACCCGGACTGGCTGGTCGAACCGCCCGCCGCCACCGAGGTCCCGGAGACCGGCCGTCTGACCTCGGTCGACGGCAGCGGCCAGGAAGACCTCGACCCGGAGGTCCAGGCCAAGCAGGCCGAGGCGGAGGCAGCGGACCGCACCGAACGCGGCTGACGCGTCCGGCACGCCTGCCGTGCGCGACGCCGAGATCGGGCATGTCGAGGTCGGGCATGCGGAGGTCGGACAGGGTGGAGAGTTGTAGGGCAGGAGGCTTCAAGTCTGCTGCCCTACAGCCATGTTTCACGTGAAACAGGTGCCGTTCACATCCTCGATCCGCGGTGACGTTTGCAACCGTCCGACTGTGCAACAGTCGCACTGATCCGACTAACGGAGCGCAGCGTTCTGGTTACGCACCTTCGTTCACAGCAGCTCACGCATGCCTTCACGACTCCTGCATGCCACCCTCACGTCACCCGGACCCCCTGAACGGCGATCGCGCGCCCATCCCTGCGGACGCCTCTTTGCGCAAACAATTGCAAAGATCGCAATGAAAACTCTGTGACGCACATCACCACATATGACCCAGCGGAGTTTTGGCGCCCCAGGAAACGTGCATCGTGAAGATTGATGAGGCCACGTCACGTCACGACGGGCGGCCAATTCCCTTCCGTCCCGGCCCCGTTGAAGAGGCCGCCGTGGAGCGGGATCACCGCGAAATCGCGTGGGCCAAAAATTCTTCCCGGCCGATGCGCCCTGCACCACGAGCAGCACCGCGGACGGAGGGACGGCCGGTCCCCCACACCCCCAAGAGGGCCGGCCCTCAACCGGTCCCCCCACCCCGCCACACAAGAAAACCCCCTCTGACCTGCGTAAAGCCGGTCGAAGGGGGTTCTTCTTGTGGAGCCTAGGGGAGTCGAACCCCTGACATCTGCCATGCAAAGACAGCGCTCTACCAACTGAGCTAAGGCCCCGAAAGGGAGGCGCGCACCGGAAAGATCTCCCTCCGGACCACCACCGCAGACCAGAGTACCGGGTCACCCCGGGTATCCCGCAAAAAGATTGGGGGTCCCCGTGCACGACCACTCTCCGTAAGATGCTCGACGTGGTTCGCTACAGCGAACCACGGTACTTGGGGAAGCGATGGGGAGACGCGCATGGACGCCGCACAGCAGGAAGCAACCGCGAGAGCCCGGGAGCTGCAGCGGAACTGGTACGGGGAGCCGCTGGGGGCGCTCTTCCGTAGGCTCATAGATGACCTGGGTCTCAACCAGGCCCGTCTGGCGGGGGTGCTCGGTCTGTCCGCGCCCATGCTGTCTCAGTTGATGAGCGGCCAGCGCGCCAAGATCGGAAATCCCGCGGTGGTCCAGCGCGTACAGCTGCTGCAGGATCTCGCAGGTCAGGTCGCCGACGGCAGCGTCAGCGCCGCCGAGGCCACCGAACGGATGGACGAGATCAAGAAGTCCCAGGGGGGCTCGGTGCTCAGCAACACCACGCAGTCGACGACCACTTCGGGCGGTGCGCCCACGGTGAAGCGCGTGGTGCGCGAGATCCAGTCACTGCTCCGCTCGGTCTCCGCGGCCGGGGACATCATCGACGCGGCGGACACCCTCGCCCCGACCCACCCGGAACTGGCAGAGTTCCTCCGGGTGTACGGAGCCGGCCGCACTTCCGACGCGGTCGCCCACTACCAGTCCCACCAGAACTGAGTACGCCGCCCGGCAGCCGAACACCCCGCCAACGGAGCCCTGTCGGGGCTTCCGGCAGCGGAAGCCAGGCAGCCGGGCATCTCGGAAGAGGCCGCCGCAGTACCGACCGCCGAAGGGGGAGCGACGCACGACCATGGGTGAGGTCTTCGCCGGCCGGTACGAACTGGTCGACCCGATCGGACGCGGGGGAGTCGGTGCCGTCTGGCGCGCCTGGGACCACCGGCGGCGCCGGTATGTGGCCGCCAAGGTGCTCCAGCAGAGCGACGCCCACTCGCTGCTGCGGTTCGTGCGTGAGCAGGCGGTCCGGATCGACCACCCCCATGTGCTCGCTCCCGCCAGCTGGGCGGCCGACGACGACAAGGTCCTGTTCACCATGGATCTGGTCGGCGGTGGATCCCTGGTCCACCTGATCGGGGACTACGGCCCGCTGCCACCGTCTTTCGTCTGCACCCTGCTCGACCAGCTGCTGGCCGGACTCGCCGCGGTGCACGCGGAGGGGATCGTGCACCGTGACATCAAGCCCGCCAACATCCTGCTGGAGTCGACCGGAACGAGCCGCCCACGGCTGCGGCTGTCCGACTTCGGCATCTCGATGCGCCTCGGTGAGCCGCGGCTCACCGAGACCAACTACGTGGTGGGAACACCCGGTTACTTCGCGCCCGAGCAACTGCTCGGCGCCGAACCCGACTTCCCCGCCGACCTCTTCGCCGTCGGCCTGGTGGCTCTCTTCCTCCTGGAGGGCGCCAAACCCGACGCCAAGGCGCTGGTCGAGCATTTCTCGGCTCATGGCACGCCAGGCGCCCCGAGGGGGATTCCCGAGCCTCTGTGGCAGGTCGTGGCGTCTCTGCTCGAACCGGACCCGCACGCGCGGTTCCGCACGGCCAACGGGGCGCGCAAGGCGCTGGTCGCGGCCAGGGAGCTCCTTCCGGAGCCCGGCCCCGACGACGAGCTGATCGAGATATTCGACCAACTCGGCCCGCTGCCCGAGGGGTTCGGTCCTGAAGGTCCCCTCACGAGCGCGGCGGCCACCGCTACCACGATGTCCCGGGCCACGGCCTCCGAACGGGCACAGGTGCCAGGAGCGGGACCCGGAACGGGGCCAGGAACGGGACCGGAACCAGGGCAGGCCCAGCGGACGGGCAGCGCGTCGGGCACGGCGCCGGACGCGGCGTTGGGCACAGCCTCTCCGGAGGCCGACAGGGAAGGCGCTGCTCCAGCGGACGGCCCCTCGGCGGGCGGCCCCCCGGCGACCGGTCCCTCCCCCACCCCTCCTGGTGCCGCTCCCGCTTCCGGGCGGTGGACCGGCGGCATACCGCCCCAGCCGACCGTCGACCCCCTCCCCCCGCAGCCCCTCACCTCGTCGGACACCGGCAGCTTCCATCTGCCGCCCCCGCTGCGGAACAAACAGCCTTCCGTTCCCCCCGCCCCGCGCGAACTCCCGGATTCGGCCTACTCCACGTCGCAGTCGTACGAACCCACCCACGTGCCCTCCCCCCAGGCCCCGTACCCAACGGCCCCCGCTCCTGCTCCTGCTCCTGCTCCTGCGTCTACGCCACCACCGCTGCCACTACCTCCCCAGTCGGCACTGCCACTGCCTCTGCCCCAGTCCATGCCGCAGTCCATGCCCCTGCCGCTGCCGCAGTCACAGCCGCAGTCACAGTCGCGTGAGACAGCCTCTACTGCTTCATACACCGCTCAGGGCGTTCGGGTTCCGCCTCAGCCGCAGTCGGTTGCGCGGCACCGCGCCAGCCGGTCACGGCGGCGGCCCGGACCGCCCATGTCGGTGACGATTCCGGTGCTCCTGCTCGCGCTGATCTGCTTCGCGGTCGGATTCTGGGCACTGACGCGGATCTGACCGCCCGAACCCCCGAAAACCCCTGAGCCCTCTCAGCCCCTGGACCACCGGCTGACCGACCCGCTGAACTAGCGGACCCGGGACCGTCCGTACGTCCTCGCCGCTCCGCGGCCGGCAACGGGCACGGCGCCCTCGGACGTCTCCGCCCCCGCCCTCCGCCGTGCGACCACCGTCCACATCGCGAGGCCCAGCACCAGGACGCACCCCGTGCCGATCCCGCCCACGGCCACCGCCTTCATCGCGGTGTTCTCGCCCGGGGAGCCACCGTCACCACCGTCACCGCCGGTCGCCGCGCTGCCGCTCGCCGCGGCGTCCTTGTCCTTCGCGGTGACCTCGAAGACGTCGCGCGGCACAGCGGCGCCGCTGTAGGCCGGTGCCTCCGCGGCCGTACCCCTCACCCGCACGCGCAGCGTCAGCCCGAAGGGCCCGTCGCCGAACTTGTCGGACATGCCCTCCGCGAGATGCACGACGAGGTAGTACCAGCCGGCGAATCGCATACCGCTCACCTGGTCGTCTACGGCGAACCGGTTCTCGTAGGCGACGGGAGGCAGCGGTTTCAGCGCGGCCTGCTTCCGCGAGCCGTCGTAACCGGTGTCGGCGTCGTCCACCAGGGCGCGTACCGGGTTATGGAGCGACATGACGAGCGCGTTCCCCAGATAGCCGTCGCCGCTCGCCGGGCCCAGTTCGGCGGTGGCGTCCAACTGCTGTCCCCAGTCGACGGGTACGCGGTAGAAGAGCGTCTGCCCGGCCCGGATCCCGTCCTTCCAGACGCCCTGCTCCAGCGAGCGTGCAGCGCTGAAGCCCGTACCTCCCTCACGGGCCAGAGCGGGGCCTTCGAACGCCTGCGGGGAAGCGGAGTCCCACACCCGCGGGGCGTCCGTCGAAGCGGCGTTCTCCAGAGGGGGCTCCGAGACGTACTGGAGTTCCAGCTCCCAGTCGTCGAGCGAGGAGCCGGGCCCGCTCGTCCGCTCGACGAGCACCGCGTACGTACCAGCGTTCTTGCAGGTGTACGCGCCGGGACCGGTCCTCCGCGATGCCCAGGCGGTGATCGGGCGCGGGCTCTCGGTCGGCCCGAAGCGGGCGATGCCGGCATCCCCGGAGAAGCAGCGGTGCCCGTCGGGGTCCTGGAGGGACACCTTGATGCCGTCCGAGTACCTGACCTTCGTACCCGGCTTGGGTACGGCGGTGGCCGACACGTAGGCGCCGGACGCGGTGGAGGCCTCGGCGAGCCGCAGCCCGAAGTAGAGCTTTCCGTTGTCGGGGACGGTGCTCCGGTAGTGCGTGCCGGGGGTCAGACGCTCGGCGTCGGCGGCCTGGCCCGCGCCCTCGATCCGCTCGGCGTCGGCGGCGAAGCGGTAGGAAGGGGGAGCGTCCGCCGCGGTCGCCGTCGTCGCCTGCCCCGCCGGTACCGCGACCGAGAGCAGCGCCGCCGCCCCGGCCAGGACCGTACGGCCGCGCCACCATCCCGTGCGCCGCCCCATCACGCGCCCCCTCGCCGTCACCCGGACCCTCATTCGACGGGCTCCCGCGGGTCGGCGCCGTCGCTGTTCCGACCCTGTCCCGAACGCCCGCGAAGCCTCGACCATCCTGCCCTTACGGAGCCCTGCGCACCCGGGCAACACAAAACCCCGGCCGCAGCAAGGCGGCCGGGGTTTGTACTGAGACTGTCGTCGACACTCACGAACCCGTGGGCACGGAGTCGGTCGCCTCCGTCCACAGGTCCTGCTCGGCGCGATCCGCCTGGATCTGGCGGTACACGAGGAGCCCGCCGATGGCGGCCAGTGCGACCAGGAGAAGCTTCTTCACCGCGAGACCTCGTCTTTCTTAGGCGTTGGGGACTTCTGGCGCCCGACTATACACACCGGCCGATACCGATCGGTGACCTGCGTCGGGGCCTCAACTGCCCGCCGGGGCAGCGCAGTACGAGCGGAGCCGACCACCCGAATCGGAGGGTGATCACATCTTCACCGAGGGTGATTTCGCCCCGCTTTCCTCATGCTTCCGCTCATTTCATGAGCAATGAGCCCATCCGAGTGGTGTTCATCAGAAGATCGCCGCGCCACGGGCGTCGGTCCGTCACTTCGCGACCGACATACACATCATGAGGAAAGTATGCAAATCCACCCACCCGAAAGGAGAGGGACCATGACTCGCAACAAGGTCATGAACCTGTGGACCGCGGTCGTCACCGCCTTCCTCGCGCTGTGCACGTCACTCGGACTGATCACGACCACCGCCGTCGCCGCCGTACCCGCGACGGAGGCAGCCCGCAACATCAACGCCCCGCGGGAGGCGACGGCGCAGGAAGAACCCATCTGGGCCCGCCCACGGGCGAGTGCCCTGCCCCCCACGATGAAACAGCGCATCCGCGCGGAGGCGCACGGTTCCTCACCGTCGTGCCGGAACCGTCCGCAGACGGACGTGGCGGACACGATGGACGCGGACGCCGCCGTCACACGGGACGGCGCCGAGGCACCAGCGATCGTCGCCGCCGCCATGAGCGCCGCAGTACCTACTGCCGCCGATACGACGGACTCCGGCGCGAGGGAACGTGCCACGAGCGAACGTGCCACGAAGGAACGGGCCACCAGGGAACGTGTCACGAGGGATGCCGTCATGACACCCGCCCACCCCTGCGGCAGGACCCACATGACGACCGGCACCGCCGACGTACCCGCGGTACAGGCCGTACGGGCGGCAGCACCGGTGACTCAGACGAGCCAGACAGACATGGCAGCCCCGGCGGCACCCTCCGTGGATGCCGCGCCCATCGGTGCCGTCATGCTCCCCTCGCAGTCCTCGGCACCGGCCCAGTTCCCGGCGCCGGCCCCCGCTCCGGTCCTGGCCACCGCCGGCTCAGCGACCCGGGGATGACCTCGTACTCGCGGCATCGCCCAAGGCGCATGTCTCCCATCCCGGCCGGACGGCTCCCAGCACGAGGGCTCCACACAGGGTCGACCGTCCCGCAGCGAGTTCGACAGGTATCGCAGCCCCTTCGGGCCGACATCTCACGCTTCGACGGCGTCCGACGCCTCCACGGTCCGGACCCCACCGACCGATGTGCAGATGCCCCAAGAGGGCCGCAGGAAAGAAGGACCGGCTTCGGTCAGCCGGACGCGCGGAACGAGTCGACGGCGACCAAGGCGGCCCGTTCACCGGTGGCGTCACCGCACACCGCCAGGATGCCGAGTGCCCCGGCCGCTCCCACCGCCGCAGCTCGCGGCAGACGGACACACCGGCACGCGGACACACCGGCATGCGGACACACCGGGATACGGGGATACGGGCACGCAGTTCGCGCGGACGAACTGGAGCGTCACGGCTGGAGCATCGTTCCGGCGTTCTCGAACACCTCGGCCATCGCACGCAACCGCGCTCCGGATCGACGCGGGACGCCCCACGCGTCCGGTTCATCCAGGCGTTGAACACCGGACAGGAGACACCAACACACCTGCTTCCGCGGCCAGGTCCTTCCGGGCCCTGCCCCGCGATTCATCGAGAAGGCTCTCCAGCAGCGCAGGCAGGCCCTCGCCCCTGACAGGGAAATCCCTGCCCAGTTCCGGCACACCCACGCCGGATGCCCCATTCGACTGAAAGCCACTGCTCACAAGCTCAAGCATTGACCATCAGCATCTGCACGGACACATGGATCGCAGAGCGGTGGACTGAATTTTCGTGCACACCTGAACCATGAACCGGCGCGTGCCGCTAGACGCACGCCATAGACGCGATCACCGGGCCCGTTGGGGGCCCACACCACACCGCTACGCGCCCCCTGACGGCCGGTCAGCCGCCGAACGCGGCCACCCCGCCGGTTTCCCGGCCGGACGCGCTACCGGCAGTTCCCAGAGCTTCTCAGACACCCTCAAGCGCTCCCCCTCAGGCATTCCCCTGCAGTGAGCCCCCAGAGCTCCCAGAACCCTCATGCGCTCAGCGCTGCCGTCCCCCAGGGCCACGGACAGACCCACCGGCCGCTCAGCGAACGGATGCCGGATGCCGGATGCCGGATGCAAGCCATACATGCCAAAGACCCCCAGGCACCATGGCCTGGAGGTCTTTGAACTGGTGGGGCTAACAGGATTTGAACCTGTGGCCTCATCCTTATCAGGGATGCGCTCTAACCAACTGAGCTATAGCCCCGCCGCGCTCTGCGGTGTATGTCCCGCGCGCTGACCTCTGAAGATTAGCGCACGACGGGGCCAGTCCCAAAATCGGTATCCGGGGCCTGCCCCGGCCTGCCCGGGCAGGCCGGAAACGCACCCACCGGCACCGCGGAAGGACGCCGCACGACAACGCGGAATGACGCCCCCGACAGCGCGGAACGGCACCCCGACAGCGCGAGAGCGCACCCCGGTCCGGGATGCGCTCTCGCGGTGAAGCCGTGGTGACAACGTTTACTCGTCCTCGGCGAGCGTGAGCTCGACACCGCCGACGAAGCCCGCGGAGAGGTTGTAGATGAACGCGCCGAGGGTGGCGAGCGCGGTGGCCAGGACGACGTCGATGACGGCGATGATCGACGTGAAGATCAGGACGCGCGGCAGCGACAGGAACGACTGCAGGTCGAAGCCGTTCGACTCGTTCGAGCCGGTGGCCTCGGAGATCGTGCCGCCCACGGTGGAGAAGACGCCCATGGCGTCCATGACCATCCACAGCACCGCGGCCGCGACGATCGTGCAGATCCCGAGCGCGATGGAGAGCAGGAAGCTGACCTTCATCACCGACCAGGGGTCGGCCTTGGCCACCCGCAGGCGGGCCTTGCGCGTACGGGGCGTGGTGCGCGCCCCGGTGCGCGGCCGGCGGACGGCGCCCGCGGCGGGCGCCGTGTGCGCGGCGTACGCCTGCGGCGGGTGGTACGGCTGGGCGGCCTGCTGCGGCTGCCGCTCGCCCGGGAGGGGCGAGCCCGGTGCCGGCGGCACCGCCGTGCCAGAAGGCGCCGACGGGCCCTGAGGCACCGCCGAGCCTGGGGCCGCACCGGCCGCGTACTGCGGCGTCTGTGGGCCTCGGGTGTCCGTCACAGTTCCCCCCTGGGATCCATGAGAGTCATGGGAGTCAGTCGCCTCCGTGGCGGAGCCACGGCCGCCGTCCGTTTCCGTTTCGGTCGAACCGGCGCCCGTGGCTCCGCTCACGATGACTCACTCCTCGCGCTACTCGTCCGAGGACGGCTCGCCCTCGTCCGTGCCGGCGACCGTCTCGACCTCGTCCGAGTCGTCGACCACCCCGTCGACTTCCTCGGCCTCGCGACCGGCCTCGGCGTTACGTGCGATACCTACGACGGCATCGCGCTTGCCCAGGTTGATCAGTTGAACGCCCATGGTGTCACGGCCCGTCTCCCTGACCTCGTTGACTCGCGTGCGAATCACACCGCCGGACAGTGTGATGGCGAGGATCTCGTCCGTCTCCTCGACCACCAGCGCGCCGACGAGCGAGCCCCGGTCCTCGACGATCTTGGCGGCCTTGATACCGAGGCCACCGCGACCCTGGACGCGGTAATCGTCGACAGCGGTCCGCTTCGCGTACCCACCGTCTGTGGCAGTGAACACGAACGTACCGGGTCGAACAACATTCATCGAGAGCAGTTCGTCGCCCTCGCGGAAGCTCATCCCCTTGACGCCCGAGGTGGCACGGCCCATGGGGCGCAGCGCGTCGTCCGTCGCGGTGAACCTGATCGACTGGGCCTTCTTGCTGATCAGAAGCAGATCGTCCTCTGCCGAAACCAGCTCGGCTCCGATCAGTTCGTCGTCGGATCCGTCCTCCGTCTCGCGGAGATTGATCGCGATGACGCCTCCGGAACGCGGCGAATCGTAATCCTTCAGGGATGTCTTCTTCACCAGTCCGCCCTTGGTGGCGAGGACCAGATAGGGCACCGCTTCGTAGTCGCGGATCGCGAGGATCTCGGCGATCGCCTCGTCCGGCTGGAAGGCCAGCAGGTTCGCGACGTGCTGACCGCGCGCCTCACGTCCGGCGTCGGGAAGCTCGTACGCCTTCGCGCGGTAGACCCGGCCCTTGTTGGTGAAGAACAGCAGCCAGTGGTGCGTCGTCGACACGAAGAAGTGGTCGACGATGTCGTCTTCCTTGAGCTTCGTCCCGCGTACGCCCTTGCCGCCGCGCTTCTGCGAGCGGTAGTCCTCGGCCTTGGTGCGCTTGATGTAGCCACCGCGCGTGATGGTGACGACGATGTCCTCTTCGGCGATCAGGTCCTCCATGGACATGTCGCCGTCGAAGGGCACCAGCTTGGAGCGGCGGTCGTCACCGAACTTGTCGACGATCGCGGCCAGTTCCTCGCTGATGATGGCGCGCTGCCGCTCGGGCGAGGCCAGGATCGCGTTGTACTCGCGGATCTTCGCCTGCAGCTCGTCGTGCTCGGCGACGATCTTCTGGCGCTCCAGGGCGGCGAGCCGGCGCAGCTGCATCTCAAGGATGGCGTTGGCCTGGATCTCGTCGATCTCCAGGAGGCCCATCAGGCCCTCGCGCGCGATCTCGACGGTGTCGCTGCGCCGGATCAGCGCGATGACCTCGTCGATGGCGTCCAGGGCCTTCAGGAGGCCGCGCAGGATGTGCGCGCGCTCCTCGGCCTTGCGCAGCCGGAACCGCGTACGCCGGACGATGACCTCGATCTGGTGCGTCACCCAGTGGCGGATGAACGCGTCGAGCGACAGGGTGCGCGGCACGCCGTCCACCAGCGCCAGCATGTTGGCGCCGAAGTTCGTCTGCAGGTCGGTGTGCTTGTACAGGTTGTTCAGGACGACCTTGGCGACCGCGTCCCGCTTCAGGACGATGACCAGGCGCTGGCCCGTACGCGACGAGGTCTCGTCCCGGACGTCGGCGATGCCGCCGATCTTGCCGTCCTTCACGAGGTCGGCGATCTTCTGGGCCAGGTTGTCGGGGTTGACCTGATAGGGGAGCTCGGTGACCACCAGGCACTGGCGGTTCTGGATCTCCTCGACCTCGACGACCGCGCGCATCGTGATGGAGCCACGGCCCGTGCGGTACGCCTCCTCGATGCCCTTGCGGCCCACCACCAGGGCGCCGCTCGGGAAGTCGGGGCCCTTGATGCGCTCGATCAGCGCGTCCAGCAGCTCCTCGTGCGAGGCCTCGGGGTTCTCCAGGTACCACTGGGCACCGGAGGCGACCTCGCGCAGGTTGTGCGGCGGAATGTTGGTGGCCATACCGACCGCGATGCCCGCCGAGCCGTTGATCAGCAGGTTCGGAAAGCGGGCGGGCAGGACGGTCGGCTCCTGGGAGCGGCCGTCGTAGTTGTCCGTGAAGTCGACGGTCTCCTCGTCGATGTCGCGGACCATCTCCATGGACAGCGGCATCATCTTGCACTCGGTGTACCGCATGGCGGCGGCCGGGTCGTTGCCCGGGGAACCGAAGTTGCCGTTCGAGTCCACCAGCGGCATCCGCATCGACCACGGCTGCGCGAGACGGACCAGCGCGTCGTAGATCGACGAGTCGCCGTGCGGGTGGTAGTTGCCCATGACGTCGCCGACGACGCGGGCACACTTGTAGAAGCCCTTCTCAGGCCGGTAGCCGCCGTCGTACATGGCGTACAGGACACGGCGGTGGACGGGCTTGAGACCGTCCCGTACGTCGGGCAGCGCGCGCGACACGATGACGGACATCGCGTAGTCGAGGTACGAGCGCTGCATCTCGGTTTCGAGCCCGACGGGCTCGACCCGCAGAGCGGTCCCGTCCTCTTCGGCGGGGATGCCCGGACCGGTGGGGGAAATGGGTGTCTCGTCGGTCATTGCTGGTGCAGATCCTTTCTGACGCGGTCAGCTGAGACCGACTCAGATGTCGAGGAAGCGGACGTCCTTGGCATTGCGCTGGATGAACGCGCGGCGTGCTTCGACGTCCTCGCCCATCAGCACCGAGAAGAGGTCGTCGGCCTGGGCGGCGTCGTCGAGGGTGACCTGCCCGAGGACGCGGTGCTCCTGGTCCATGGTCGTGATGCGCAGCTCCTCGGCGTTCATCTCACCGAGACCCTTGAAGCGCTGGATCGAGTCCTCCCTGACGCGCTTGCCGGCCTGCCGGCCCAGCTCGATCAGGGCGTCGCGCTCGCGGTCCGAGTACGCGTACTCGAAGTCGTCGCGACCCCACTTGATCTTGTAGAGCGGCGGACGGGACAGGAAGACGTGCCCGGCCTCGACCAGCGGGCGCATGAAGCGGAACAGGAAGGTCAGCAGCAGGGTGTTGATGTGCTGGCCGTCGACGTCGGCGTCCGCCATCAGGATGATCTTGTGATAGCGGAGCTTGGCGATGTCGAAGTCCTCGTGGACCCCGGTGCCGAAGGCCGAGATGAGCGCCTGGATCTCCTGGTTCTGCAGGATCTTGTCGATCCGCGCCTTCTCGACGTTGAGGATCTTTCCGCGGATCGGGAGAATCGCCTGGTACTGGGGGTTGCGGCCCGACTTGGCCGAACCGCCGGCGGAGTCACCCTCGACGATGAAGATCTCGCACTTGGTGGGGTCGTTCGACTGGCAGTCGCTCAGCTTGCCCGGCAGCGACGCCGTCTCCAGGAGCCCCTTGCGGCGGGTGAGGTCGCGGGCCTTGCGGGCCGCCACGCGCGCGGTGGCCGCCTGGATGGACTTGCGGATGATGTCCGCGGCCTCGTTCGGGTTGCGGTCCAGCCAGTCGCTGATGTGCTCGTGCACGACCTTCTGTACGAAGGTCTTCGCCTCGGTGTTGCCCAGCTTGGTCTTGGTCTGGCCCTCGAACTGCGGCTCGCCCAGCTTGATCGAGATGATCGCCGTCAGACCCTCGCGGATGTCGTCGCCCGTGAGGTTGTCGTCCTTCTCGCGCAGCAGCTTCTTGTCGCGCGCGTACCGGTTGATGAGACCGGTGAGCGCCGCGCGGAAGCCCTCCTCGTGCGTACCGCCCTCGTGGGTGTGGATGGTGTTGGCGAAGGAGTACACGCCCTCGCTGTAGCCGCCGTTCCACTGCATCGCGACTTCGAGGGAGAGCATGCGCTCCTTGTCCTCGGCCTCGATGTCGATCACCGTGGGGTGGATGACCTCACCCTTGCGGGAGTTGAGGTACGTCACGAAGTCGACGATGCCGCCTTCGTAGTGGTACGTGACGGTCTTGACCTCTTCGGCCTCGTCCGTACCGGCCTCGTCGGCACCCGCCGTGGCCTTCGCCGAGTCGCGCTCGTCAGTGAGTTTGATGGTCAAACCCTTGTTGAGGAACGCCATCTCCTGGAAGCGCCGCGAGAGCGTCTCGAAGGAGTACTCCGTGGTCTCGAAGATGTCCCCGTCGGCCCAGAAGGTGACCGAGGTGCCTGTCTTCTCGATCTCCTCGTGCTTGGCGAGCGGGGCCGTCGGGACGCCCAGCTTGTAGTCCTGGGTCCAGCGGTGGCCGTCGGTCCTGACCTCCACGGCCACCTTGGTGGACAGCGCGTTCACGACGGAGACACCGACGCCGTGCAGACCACCGGAGACCGCGTAACCGCCGCCCCCGAACTTGCCGCCCGCGTGCAGCACGGTCAGGACGACCTCGACGGCGGGCTTGCCCTCCGAGGGGACGATGCCCACCGGGATGCCACGGCCGTTGTCGACGACGCGGACACCGCCGTCGGGAAGGATCGTGACGTCGATCGTGTCCGCGTGACCGGCCAGCGCCTCGTCGACGGAGTTGTCGACCACCTCGTACACGAGGTGGTGCAGTCCACGCTCGCCGGTCGAGCCGATGTACATACCGGGTCGCTTGCGGACCGCGTCCAGACCTTCGAGGACGGTGATGGCGCTGGCGTCGTACGAGCCCTTGACCTCGCCGTTCGAGGAGTGGGACCCGCTTTTCGCGGCCGCGTCGGTGGACGGGATGTTCTCGTTGGGGTTGCCGGAATCGGCCACGAAGCGCCCTTTCTGGCACAGCACAAGCCAAGCTCCGGGTCCCCTCCGAGGAGGGTGTCCGGAGCGGCTGCGGCGTGTTACGTCGGTAAGCCTTTGTCAGCGTTGCTCGGTGTGTCCCACAAGTGGGGCGGGATTAGCTTCCAGTCTACCGGTAGCGCCGACAGTGATGGGGGTTTGCCGGTACCTGAGTCCGCATGTGCCGCCCTGAACCGGTCTCCGCCGACTCCCCATATGTGGCCCCGGGCTCAAAGAGGCCCAGAGCGGCACTCAGCGCTTCCGGGTGTCAACCCGGCGCTACGGACGGCATACCGCCCGGTCTGGCTCACCCGTAGGTGTCACCGGGGCCCGTGCTACCAGGGGCGCGCAGGGGGCCGTAGCGGTGGGCGGGACCCCCGGGGCCCAGCACCTTGATCAGCCGCACCGTGCCGTGCCCGAGGTCCTCGTTCAGGCGGGCGACCAGCTGCGGAGCGAGCAGCCGCAGGTTGGTGGCCCAGGCCGTCGAGTCGCACCGCACGACGAGTACCCGCTCGTCCTCGTCGTACTTCTCCGGTACGCAGTGCTTGGCCAGGTCGTCCCCGACGATCTGCGGCCAGCGGCCCATGACCCCGCCGACGGCGGCCGGGGTCTCCCAGCCGCGCTCGGTGATGAGCCGGTTGATGGCGGACCCGAGGGCCATGGGATCGCGCCCGTCGGCGTGCGCGCCGGAGCGCAGACCGCCACGACGCGCCTGCTTCTTGTCCCGCGCCGCGTCCCCACGCGCGCGTGCCTGCTCCTTCGCCGCGCGCAGGGCCACGCGCGCGAGGTCGACCCCGGAGGGCTCGGGAGCGTTCTTCGGGTCGTTCTTCGGGTCAGGTGTGTTCTCGCTCATACGCGCTCCACGGCGCCCTCGGACACGGCGTACCGCGTCCCCGTCAGGACGCCCGGCACGTCGTCGTCGACCGCGGCGGTCACCAGTACCTGCTCGCCGGGGGCGACCAGTTCGGCGAGGCGTTCGCGGCGACGGGTGTCCAGCTCGGCGAACACGTCGTCGAGGACCAGCACCGGCTCGTTGCCCTCGGCCCGCAGCAGGTCGTACGAGGCGAGGCGCAGCGACAGCGCGTACGACCAGGACTCGCCGTGTGACGCATATCCCTTCGCGGGCAGCTGGCCAAGTTTGAGCAGTAGTTCGTCCCTGTGGGGGCCCACGAGGGTGACCCCCCGTTCGATCTCCTGCTTGCGGCTCTCCACCAGGGCCGCCGTCAGCTGTTCGTACAGCTCCTCGCGCGCGTGCCCGGTGATCCCGGGCGAGGAGGGCCTGTACTCCAGGGCCACCGGGCCGCCGCCGGGCGCGAGCTGCTCGTACGCCTTGTCGGTGAGCGGCTGGAGCGTGGCGATCAGATCGAGCCGCTGGGCGAGCAGCTCGGCGCCCACGCGCGCGAGGTGCTGGTCCCACACGTCGAGGGTGGAGAGGTCCATCGTGCGGCCGCCGTGGCGGCGGGCGAGGGCGGCCGACTTCAGGAGGGTGTTGCGCTGCTTCAGGACCCGGTCGTAGTCCGAGCGCACGCCCGCCATCCGCGGGGAGCGCGCGGTGATCAGCTCGTCGAGGAACCGCCGGCGCTCCCCGGGGTCGCCCTTGACCAGCGCCAGGTCCTCGGGCGCGAACAGCACCGTCCGTACGATGCCGAGCACGTCACGGGGTCTGACCTGCGAGGACCTGTTGATGCGGGCGCGGTTGGCCTTGCCGGGGTTCAGTTCGAGTTCCACGAGCTGCTGGCGGTCGCCCTGGCGGACGTTGGCCCGGACGATGGCCCGCTCGGCGCCCATCCGCACAAGGGGCGCGTCGGACGAGACCCGGTGGCTGCCGAGGGTGGCGAGATAGCCGACCGCCTCGACGAGATTGGTCTTGCCCTGTCCGTTGGGCCCCACGAACACGGTGACGCCCGGGTCGAGCGGAACCTCGACCCGGGCGTACGAGCGGAAGTCGGCCAGCGACAGATGCGTGACGTGCATGGTCGTTCGCCGACCTCCCCCAGAGCTGTGGATCCGCGGAGCGGACCTGTGGACTGCTTCTTCTCCCGAACCGCCGCCGGAATCCTCCGGACCGCCTCCGGGCTACTTCTTCTCCACGGCGTGGCCGCCGAACTGGTTGCGCAGTGCCGCGATCATCTTCATCTGCGGCGAGTCGTCCTGCCGGGACGCGAAGCGGGCGAAGAGCGACGCGGTGATCGCGGGCAGCGGTACCGCGTTGTCGATGGCCGCCTCGACGGTCCAGCGGCCCTCGCCGGAGTCCTGCGCGAAGCCGCGCAGCCGCTCCAGGTGCTCGTCCTCGTCCAGCGCGTTGACCGCCAGGTCCAGCAGCCAGGAACGGATGACCGTGCCCTCCTGCCAGGACCGGAAGACCTCGCGCACGTCCGTCACCGAGTCGACCGCTTCGAGCAGTTCCCAGCCCTCGGCGTAGGCCTGCATCATGGCGTACTCGATGCCGTTGTGGACCATCTTGGAGAAGTGCCCGGCGCCGACCTTGCCCGCGTGCACGAACCCCGCGTCGCCCTCCGGCTTGAGGGCGTCGAAGATGGGCTGCACCTTCGCGATGTGCCCGGCATCGCCGCCGACCATCAGCGCATAGCCGTTCTGCAGGCCCCACACGCCCCCGGAGACGCCGGCGTCGACGAAGCCGATGCCCTTGGCCGCCAGCTCCTCGGAGTGCCTCTCGTCGTCCGTCCAGCGCGAGTTGCCGCCGTCCACGACCACGTCACCGGGCTCAAGCAGCTCACCGAGCTCGTCGATCGTGGACTGGGTCGCGGCACCGGCCGGGACCATCACCCACACCACCCGCGGACCCTTGAGCTTGCCCACAAGCTCCTCAAGGCTGTGGACATCGGCGAGATCCGCGTTGCGGTCGTATCCGATGACGGTGTGGCCTGCGCGGCGAATGCGCTCGCGCATGTTGCCGCCCATCTTGCCGAGGCCGACGAGACCGAGCTCCATCAGGTTGTTCCTTCACTAGCGATGTGGCAGGAGGGCACTTTCGTACCTGCGCCCGAGCCTAAACCCGGACTCTCCTGCACACCTGTGGGCATAGCCGCTCAGACGTATGCCCTCACCTGCGGCTCTTCGTCAGCCGCTGAGCCGTACCGGCATGATCAGGTACTTGTAGGCCTCGTCCGCCTCGGCGTCCAGCGCGGGCCGGCCGCTGAGGAGCGCCGGCTTGGTGGACGTCGTGAAGGAGAGCTGCGCGACCGGGGAGTCGATGGCGCTCAGCCCGTCGAGCAGGAACGTCGGGTTGAAGGCGATCGAGACGTCGTCGCCCTCCAGCTGGGCGTCGACCCTCTCCACAGCCTGTGCGTCGTCGCTGGAGCCGGCCTCCAGGATCAGCACGCCCTGCTCGAAGCTCAGCCGCACCGGGGTGTTGCGCTCAGCGACCAGGGCCACACGCTTGACGGCCTCCACGAAGGGGGCGGTCTCGATGACGGCGATCGAGTTGAACTCCGTCGGGAACAGCGAGCGGTACTTCGGGAGGTCGCCCTCCAGCAGCCGCGTCGTCGTACGCCGGCCCGCTCCCT
This sequence comes from Streptomyces sp. NPDC060205, assembly GCF_042728395.1. Lineage (NCBI taxonomy): Bacteria > Bacillati > Actinomycetota > Actinomycetes > Kitasatosporales > Streptomycetaceae > Streptomyces > Streptomyces sp. NPDC060205. The sequence goes on along the minus strand of NZ_JBHWZP010000065.1, from coordinate 10,310 downwards.
CGAAGCCGATCAGGCCCTCACCGGCTCCGGATCCGGACAGCGCCAGGATCACGCTGTCGCCGCTCGTGAGCGCCTTGGCGGTGTCCAGGAGCGTCTTGGCGGGCACCAGGGCGACGGCGGACGCCTCCGGGTTCTCCGGCTTCCACAGGAACTCGCGGACCGCGAAGCGGTAGCGGTCGGTGGACGCCAGGGTGACCGTGTCGCCCTCGATCTCGATGCGCACACCGGTGAGCACGGGCAGTGTGTCGTCGCGGCCCGCGGCGATCGCCACCTGGGCGGCGGCCGAGGCGAAGACCTCGCCGGGGACGGTGCCGGTCGCGGACGGCATCTGCGGCAGCGCCGGGTACTCCTCCACAGGCAGTGTGTGGAGGGTGAAGCGGGAGGAACCGCAGACCACGGTCGCCCGTACACCGTCTGTGGAAATCTCCACCGGCCGGTTGGGGAGGGCGCGGCAGATGTCGGCGAGCAGGCGGCCGGAGACGAGCACCGTGCCCTCCTCGTCGATCTCCGCGTCCACGGAGACGCGTGCCGAGACCTCGTAGTCGAAGCTGGAGAGGCTCAGTGCGCCCTCCTCGGCCTTCAGAAGGAGGCCGGCGAGCACAGGCGCCGGTGGACGGGCCGGGAGGCTGCGTGCCGCCCAGGCCACTGCCTCCGCGAGTACGTCGCGTTCCACCCGGATCTTCACCGTTGCCGCCTCCGTCTGTTGCCGGCGCTCTCGCCCTGCTCGGTCTTCGTCGTCTGACTCGGCGTTGCTCGGCCCATCGATGGGCCGGTCGCCGGGGACCAGTCTGACGCACCGCACTGACAGTCGGTGCCTCTCGGGGTCAAGTCGTTCCGAGCAGCAGTCGAGGTGCCGAGCGTGAGTTGTGCACAGCCCAGACTTCGAAACGGTTCTCAGGCTCTCTCTAGTTGTCAGTAGTAGTAGGGGCTGTGGATACCGTGGATAACCCCGTTTTCGCAGCTCAGGGCCGCTTTTTTGTCCACTGGCCCTGTGGGCGGAGGCGGTGGATAACACGCCTCTTCTGTGGACGGCGAAAAGTTCTGCACACCCCGTGCACAGGTGGGGGCCACTTCTCCCCAGCGCCGTCCCCAGCTTTACCCACGTTCCCCACAGCCCAACCCGGCACCTTCGTGTGACGCCTTTCACTCGACACGGTGAGATCGCGCGTCGCGTTGCCGAACAGTGGACAGCGATGTGGAGAAGCTGACGATCACTGGGGACAACTGCCCCTAGCCTGTGGGTCGCCGGTGGACAACTTTCCGCACAGCCTGTGGATCTTTTCTCTGTCCACAGCCTGTGGAGATCTTTTGTCCACGGATCCACAGGCGATTGAGCTGGGCTGATCCTCTTTCAGCAGCTGTCCCTGTGGACACGATCTGGACAACTTCGCAGTCCCCAGGGTGTGGACACAAGAAAGTCCCCGAATCTGTGGAGGGCGCCCGTAACCAGGCGCGTAATCGAACGGCTGATGGCTGTCGGGTAACGGCGGGACGGGTCCGGGCGGGGCCCTGGAGGGGTTCGGAGGCGGTTCGGGAGGCGTTCCGAGGGCCCGAAGAGCGGCCCGGAGCCTCCGGGAGACGGTCCACAGGACGCGTACGGGAGCGTCTGAGCGCATCCGGGGACGGCAGCGCCCCAGCTGCCGATCTGCCGCGGGAACGGCGAAGGCGCCCTCGGGAACGAGTCCCGGGGCGCCTTCGGTGACGTACCGCGGCGGGCGTCAGCCGTTCTTGATGCGGTTCGTGAGTTCGGTGACCTGGTTGTAGATGGAGCGGCGCTCCGCCATCAGCGCGCGGATCTTGCGGTCGGCGTGCATCACGGTCGTGTGGTCGCGGCCGCCGAACTGCGCGCCGATCTTCGGCAGGGAGAGATCCGTGAGCTCGCGGCAGAGGTACATGGCGATCTGGCGGGCCGTCACCAGGACCCGGCTGCGCGAGGATCCGCACAGGTCGTCCACCGTGAGGCCGAAGTAGTCCGCGGTGGCCGCCATGATGGCCGGCGCGGTGATCTCCGGGGACGAGTCCTCACCGCCGGGGATCAGGTCCTTGAGGACGATCTCGGTGAGACCGAGGTCGACCGGCTGCCGGTTGAGCGACGCGAAGGCCGTCACCCGGATCAGCGCGCCCTCCAGCTCGCGGATGTTGCGCGAGATGCGGGACGCGATGAACTCCAGAACCTCCGGCGGGGCGTTGAGCTGCTCCTGCACCGCCTTCTTACGGAGGATGGCGATACGGGTCTCAAGCTCGGGCGGCTGGACATCGGTGATCAGACCCCACTCGAAGCGGTTCCGCAGCCGGTCCTCCAGCGTCACCAGCTGCTTGGGCGGCCGGTCGCTGGAGAGCACGATCTGCTTGTTCGCGTTGTGGAGCGTGTTGAAGGTGTGGAAGAACTCCTCCTGCGTCGACTCCTTGTCCGCCAGGAACTGGATGTCGTCGACGAGCAGGATGTCCATCTCCCGGTACCGCTTGCGGAAGCTGTCGCCCTTGCCGTCGCGGATGGAGTTGATGAACTCGTTGGTGAACTCCTCCGAGCTCACGTACCGCACCCGCGTGCCCGGGTAGAGGCTGCGCGCGTAGTGCCCGATCGCGTGCAGCAGGTGGGTCTTGCCGAGGCCGGACTCCCCGTAGATGAACAACGGGTTGTACGCCTTGGCTGGCGCCTCGGCGACGGCGACCGCGGCCGCGTGCGCGAAACGGTTCGAGGCCCCGATGACGAAGGTGTCGAAGAGGTACTTCGGATTGAGGCGCGCGGTGGGCTCGCCGGGGCCCGTCGCGGGCGCCGGCTGCGCGGCCAGCGGGCCCGGGGCGCCGCTGGAGGCGGGCAGGGACGAACCGACGGGGCCGCCGCGGTGGACATGGCCCATGCCGGACGGGGAGGGCGGCTCGGACCGGTCACGGCGGTCCGGACGCTGGTCGTAGTCCGAGCGGGGCTGGTCGTAGTCGGGCCGCTGCTGCTCGTAGTCGGACCGCTGGTCGTACGGCGAGCGCCCCGGCTGCTGCCGGTAGTCCCGCGGAGGGGACGCGTAGGGGTCGCGGTCGGGGAAGCCGAGCCGCTGCTGCTGCCAGCCGTAGTCGTCCTGCGAGGGCCGCGGCCAGGCGCCGGGGGCGGGGCGCTGGTAGTCGGGGTACGCGGGACGGGCCGTCGGGAGCTGGTCCTCGTGGGAGGGCGGCTGCTGGTCGGGGCGGCCCTGCGGGTGGTCGTCCGACCTGTCGTCCATGCGGTCGTCCGCGCGATGCCGGTCGTCCATGCGGTCGTCGGCGCGGTGCCGGCCGTACCCGCGGTAGCCGTCGTGGCCCTGCGAGGGCGGGCGCTCGGGCTCCTCGTAACGCTGCTGCGACTGCTGGACGGGCGGCGCCGACGGCGCGGGGGATTCCCCCATGGAGTCGTCGACGGTGATCGCGATCCGGATCGGCCGGCCGCACTCGCGGCTCAGCGTCTCGCTGACGATCGGCGCCAGGCGGCCTTCGAGGACGCTCTTCGCGAACTCGTTCGGGACGGCGAGCAGTGCGGTGTCCGCCACCAGCGCGAGCGGCTGACAGCGCTTGATCCAGCGCTCGTCCTTCGTCTCGACAGCCTGTCCGCGGCCCTCCCCGAGAAGTTGCTCCAATACTCGTGGCCACACTGCGGCAAGATCGGCAGGTACGTCAGCCACAGGGCACGCTCTCTCACGGGTCCCACGAACGTGTGATTCCTGGGACGGGTTGGGTTGGAACTCGGTGAACGGGGTGGACGGAACCGCTGGAGCGGCCGGAACGAATGAGATGGAGCGGAGAGAAGGGAACGAACCGGAGTCCGGCCACGGTAGTCAGGGCGACCCATGCGGTTCAAGTTGTTGTCCCCAGCCTGTGGACAGTGTCTCCCGGGCGGCGCCGGTTTGACCGGATGGCGTAGCCGCGCGTACCGTGACCAGGTCGAGTTGTCGATGGCTGCTGCCGCCTGCCTCCGATGGGCACAGATCGCGAAGAGTGATCGGGAAGCGGTGCACTCGGGCGTAATGCGAGCTACTCGTTGGCGCACGGTGACAGCCAGGACGGCACTCCGCCGCCACCGATTCTTTCTGGAGCCCCCGAGTGAGCAAGCGCACCTTCCAGCCGAACAACCGCCGTCGCGCCAAGACCCACGGCTTCCGTCTGCGGATGCGTACCCGTGCCGGCCGCGCGATTCTCGCGAACCGCCGTGGCAAGGGTCGCAGCAGCCTGTCCGCCTGATTACCTAAACAGGTCATGACGTGCTGCCTACCGAGCATCGGCTGAGGCGGCGCGAGGACTTCGCGACCGCGGTACGCCGAGGACGCCGGGCCGGACGCCCGCTCCTCGTCGTCCACCTTCGTAGCGGTGCAACAGACCCGCACGTGCCTGGGGAGAGCACTCCCCCGACGCGTGCGGGTTTCGTTGTCAGCAAAGCCGTGGGCGGAGCCGTCGTACGCAACAAGGTGAAGCGTCGGCTTCGCCATCTGATGCGTACGCGAGTGGCTCGGCTGACCCCCGGTAGCCTGGTAGTCGTACGAGCGCTGCCCGGTGCGGGCGACGCCGACCATGCACAGCTGGCCCGAGACCTGGATGCCGCCCTGGAGCGGCTGCTGGGAGGGGGCGCGCGATGAAGTACCCGCTGCTGGCTCTCATCAAGATGTACCAGTGGACCATCAGCCCGTTGCTCGGGCCGGTGTGCAAGTACTACCCGTCGTGTTCCCACTACGGGTACCAAGCCATCGACCGGCACGGTGCGATCAAGGGAACGGCACTCACCGCCTGGCGCATCCTGCGGTGCAATCCGTGGTCGCTCGGCGGTGTGGACCATGTCCCGCCGCGCAAGCGTCCGCGGTGGCACGAACTGCTGCGCAATGCCTGGCGTGCACGCAAGGGCGGGAACTCCGCCGCCGAACCGGCCACCGAGGGGCACGGTATGTCCAACCATCCCTCAAGCCCGGCCGCCGAGACCCCGTCCCATGCTCAAGGAGCCTGATTAGTGGACACGATTGCCAGTATTTTCAGCTTCATCACGACACCCGTTTCCTGGGTCATCGTCCAGTTCCACTCGGTGTACGGCGCCATCTTCGGCCCCGACACGGGCTGGGCCTGGGGCTTGTCCATCGTGTCCCTGGTGATCCTGATCCGTATCTGCCTGATCCCGCTCTTCGTGAAGCAGATCAAGGCCACCCGGGCGATGCAGACGCTGCAGCCCGAGATGAAGAAGATCCAGGAGCGCTACAAGAACGACAAGCAGCGCCAGTCCGAAGAGATGATGAAGCTGTACAAGGAGACGGGCACCAACCCGCTCTCCTCGTGCCTTCCCATCCTGGCGCAGTCGCCGTTCTTCTTCGCCCTGTACCACGTGCTCAACGGCATCGCGTCGAACGACACCATCGGCGTGATCAACGACCGGCTGCTGGAGAGCGCGCAGAAGGCGCACATCTTCGGAGCCCCGCTGGCCGCGAAGTTCACGGACGGCAGCTCCAAGGTCGAAGCGCTGGGCTCCTCGATCACCGACGTGCGCGTCGTCACGGCGATCATGATCGTCCTGATGTCGTTCTCGCAGTTCTACACGCAGCGTCAGCTGATGACGAAGAACGTCGACACCACGGTCAAGACGCCGTTCATGCAGCAGCAGAAGATGCTGATGTACGTCTTCCCGGTCATGTTCGCCGTCTTCGGCATCAACTTCCCCGTCGGTGTCCTCGTCTACTGGCTGACCACCAACGTGTGGACCATGGGCCAGCAGATGTACGTCATCCGCAACAACCCGACGCCGGGCTCCAAGGCTCAGGCCTCCTACCTGGAGCGCCTGAACAAGCACGTCACGCAGCACGGCAAGACCCGCGGGCGCGGACAGAAGGCCATCGTCAAGGCCATCGTCGCCAAGGGCCGTGACCGCAACGAGTTCGAGCGCAAGTTCATCAACGGTCTGACCAAGGCGGGACTGGCGGCCCAGGCCGACGGCAACGTGGTGAAGAGCGAGGCCTCGACCCTGGTCGAGACCGAGGACGGCACCCCGGTGACGGGCGCGGCTCCCAAGCGTCAGCAGCCCAAGCGGCAGAGCAAGTCCCAGCGGCAGTCGGGCGCGGTCCAGGGCGGTGCCAAGGCCGCGGGTGAGTCCGAGCCGAAGACCTCCCTCAGCAAGTCCGACGAACCGCAGGACGCCAAGCCCGGTCCCAAGCCTGCGGGTGGCAAGCCCGCGTCCGGCGGAAAGCCCGCGTCCGGTGGCACCCGCAGCAAGGCCCAGTCCGGACAGCGCAAGGGTCCGCAGCGGCCCAAGTCCCCGTCCAAGAAGTAAGCAAGAAGGAGTCCATCCCGTGACGGAAGGCACCACCTCCGCTGCCCCTGAGGGTGGCGACACCCTGACCCGCCTGGAGCAGGAGGGCGAGATCGCGGCCGACTACCTTGAGGGTCTGTTGGACATCGCCGACCTCGACGGCGACATCGACATGGATGTCGAGGCCGATCGTGCGGCTGTCTCGATCATCAGTGATTCCAACAGCCGCGACCTGCAGAAGCTGGTCGGCCGTGACGGCGAGGTGCTGGAGGCACTCCAGGAGCTCACCCGCCTGGCCGTGCACCGGGAGACCGGGGACCGCAGCCGGCTGATGCTGGACATCGCGGGCTACCGCGCCAAGAAGCGTGAGGAGCTCTCCGAGCTGGGCGCGAAGACCGCGGCCGAGGTCAGGAGCTCCGGCGTACCGGTGAAGATGGATCCGATGACGCCCTTCGAGCGCAAGGTGGTGCACGACGCCGTCAAGGCGGCCGGCCTGCGCAGCGAGTCCGAGGGCGAGGAGCCGCAGCGCTTCGTTGTCGTGCTCCCCGCCTGATCAAGCACGTCGTACTCCCGGCCCCGTCTGTGTTCGCAGGCGGGGCCGAATTTTGTCAGCCCGGTGTTTGTCGATAGTTCCTGATAGTCCTTGTAGTCAGCGCGTCATGCGCTCAAGCGGTACGGAAGGACGGTTCCCCGTGACGGAGGCAGCGGAGCTCCCCCCTGCGCCCGAGCAGGCTCGGGCGGTATTCGGTGATCGCTTCGCGGACGCGGTTCGGTTCGCGGAGTTGCTGGCCGACGTGGGAGTTCAGCGCGGTCTGATCGGTCCTCGTGAAGTGCCTCGTCTGTGGGAACGGCATCTGTTGAACTGTGCCGTGCTCTCGGAAGTGGTTCCGGAGGGCGTGACCGTGTGCGATGTCGGGTCCGGGGCCGGTCTGCCCGGCATCCCCCTGGCCCTTGTCCGCACGGATCTCAAGATCACGCTGCTTGAGCCGCTGCTGCGGCGCACCAACTTCCTCAACGAGGTCGTCGAGCTGCTCGGGCTCGACCATGTCACCGTCGTCCGTGGACGCGCCGAGGAGGTCCTGGGCAAGCTGCCTCCGGTCCACGTGGTGACGGCCCGGGCGGTGGCTCCTCTGGACCGTCTCGCGGCCTGGGGAGTCCCGCTTCTGCGCCCGTACGGGGAGATGCTGCTCCTCAAGGGCGACACCGCGGAGGAAGAGGTCAAGAGCGCCGGAGCCGCCCTGAGCAAGCTCGGAGCCGTCGACACCTCGGTGCTGCGCGTCGGTGAGGGCGTGGTGGAGCCCCTGGCCACGGTGGTGCGCGTGGAGGTCGGGGAGAGCCCGGGCGGTGTACGGTTCGCGGCCAAACGGGCGAAGGCAGCGCGGACGGGCAGGACCCGTAGGCGCCGCTGACCCCGCCCGGCGGGGGCGCCGGGCGGCAGGAGTACGTCGTCGGGGCGGAGACATGGCGACTCATCCGTCCTGACGACGAGACGTACTCCACACAAGCTGCCAAACCTATGCATGCCGGAGTGTCGCGCGATGGCGACCCCGCGCGCTGTGCATCGTGTTTCACGTGAAACGTCGCTCATTGCTGCACGGCATCATCGGTCGCGGTCGTGCTGCGGCCGAACCCCGCGACCGTAACCCGCTGGGATCCTTGGGATCCTTCGGGAAAAGAGCCTCTCCTGACCGAAGCGCGTCCCCCGAAGAGGGCACGGAGTTGTCCACAGAGGTGGATTTCTCCACAGAAGCACGGGCCTCGCTGGTTCACGACCCCGATGGCATGGGAGGCTCTGTTCATTGCGAGCCTGAAGTCGAGGAGAGTGAATCCTTGCGGTCCGACGCCAACATCGCGGGACCGATGACCGATCCGGTCCCCGGTCCCCGAACCGAGTCGATCGGGGACGATGTTTCACGTGAAACACCGCCCCCGATGGACGACACTCCCATTGGTCGTGCTGCCCAACTTGCTGTGGAGGCTCTAGGTCGAGCCGGCGAGGGCCTGCCACGGCCCGAGCAGACCCGCGTCATGGTGGTCGCCAACCAGAAGGGCGGGGTCGGAAAGACCACGACCACGGTCAACCTTGCTGCCTCTCTCGCGCTGCACGGCGGCCGGGTCCTGGTGATCGACCTGGACCCCCAGGGCAATGCGTCCACCGCGCTGGGGATCGACCATCACGCCGAAGTTCCGTCCATCTACGACGTGCTGATCGACAGCAGGCCGCTCTCCGAGGTTGTTCAGCCGGTCCCAGATGTCGAAGGCCTCTTCTGCGCGCCCGCCACGATCGATCTCGCCGGTGCGGAGATCGAGCTGGTGTCTCTGGTGGCACGTGAGAGTCGGCTGGAACGGGCGATCCTGGCGTACGAGCAGCCACTCGACTACATCCTTATCGACTGCCCGCCCTCTCTGGGACTGCTGACGGTCAACGCGCTCGTCGCGGGCGCCGAGGTTCTCATCCCGATCCAGTGCGAGTACTACGCACTGGAGGGCCTGGGTCAACTGCTGCGCAATGTCGACCTGGTACGGGGACACCTCAATCCCAACCTGCATGTGTCGACCATCCTGCTCACCATGTACGACGGCAGGACGCGTCTCGCATCCCAGGTAGCCGACGAGGTGCGCAGTCACTTCGGCGATGAGGTGCTGCGTACGAGCATTCCGCGCTCGGTCCGTATTTCCGAAGCTCCCAGCTATGGACAGACGGTGCTGACCTACGACCCGGGATCGAGCGGCGCCCTCTCCTATCTTGAGGCGGCGCGCGAGATCGCACTGCGCGGAGCCGGCGTGGCCTACGACGCGCAACACGCCCACATGGGCGCACACAATGAACAGAGCATGGTGGAGGGGATCCAGTGAGCGAGCGACGGAGGGGGTTGGGCCGTGGTCTCGGCGCACTGATCCCTGCTGCCCCGACAGGGGAGAAGGCAGTACCGCCGGCGATGGGTGGAGCGTCCGCTTCGCCGGGAGCCGTACCGGTGCTCACCGCCGAGCGTGGAGTGGCGGCGGCCAAGGTCGCCTCGCTTCCGCCGGCCCAGGTTTCACCTGAGCCGGAAGAGCCGTCGGTGAGCGTGTTCGGGGAGGCTCCGGCGGCACCCGTGGGTGCGTACTTCGCTGAGCTGCCCCTTGACTTCATCACGCCGAACCCGCGGCAGCCCCGAGAGGTGTTCGACGACGACGCTCTCGCCGAGCTCGTCACCTCCATCAAGGAGGTCGGGCTTCTGCAGCCGGTCGTCGTACGGCAGTCGGGGCCGACACGCTACGAGCTCATCATGGGCGAGCGGCGCTGGAGGGCTTGCCGTGAGGCGGGGCTTGAGGCCATCCCGGCGATCGTCCGCGCCACGGACGACGAGAAGCTCCTCCTGGACGCTCTGCTGGAGAACCTGCACCGGGCCCAGCTGAATCCGCTGGAAGAGGCTGCCGCCTACGACCAGTTGCTCCAGGACTTCAACTGCACGCACGACCAGCTGGCCGACCGCATCGGGCGCTCACGCCCCCAGGTCTCCAACACCCTGCGTCTGCTGAAGCTCTCGCCGTCGGTCCAGCGTCGCGTGGCCGCCGGAGTTCTCTCCGCCGGACATGCCCGGGCCCTGCTGTCCGTCGCGGACTCGGAGGAACAGGACCGGCTGGCTCATCGGATCGTGGCCGAGGGACTCTCGGTGCGAGCCGTCGAGGAGATCGTCCAACTCATGGGTTCGCGGCCGCAGTCGCCTCCGCGTGCCAAGGGGCCGCGAGCCGGTGCTCTGGTCTCTCCCGCGCTGAGCGATCTCGCGGGTCGTCTCTCGGATCGCTTCGAGACCCGGGTGAAGGTCGACCTCGGCCAGAAGAAGGGCAAGATCACCGTCGAGTTCGCCTCGATGGAGGACCTTGAGCGGATCCTCGGCTCGCTCGCTCCTGGCGAAGGACCGGTTCTGCAGAAGAGTCTCCAGGACGACGACTCCGAGGACACGGAGTCCTGAGTCCTTGATCGGACGGTCGGCCGTCACTGGCCGGCCAGTGGAGCGGGGCGGTGTGCCGGGGGGAAGAGAGACCCCCCCCCCCGTGCGTTGTGTTAGGGTGGATGGGT
>NZ_JBHWZP010000064.1:0-35628 GCF_042728395.1 Streptomyces sp. NPDC060205 | reverse complement strand
GCACGAGAGGGGCCCGGCCTCACCGCCGGGCCCCTCTCGTACGACTGGTCTCGTACGACTACGTCTCGTATCGCTGCGTCTCGTATGACTGCGTCTACAGGTACGGGCCGCCCGAACGGCCGCCCGCCCGCGGGTCCACCGGCTCCTCCTCGCCGCCCGCGCCAGGCGGCAGCGCCCGGCGCATCTGCTCCAGCTGGGCCCTGGCCGCCATCTGCTGGGCGAACAGGGTGGTCTGGATCCCGTGGAAGAGACCCTCCAGCCAGCCGACCAGCTGAGCCTGCGCGATCCGAAGTTCGGCGTCGGAAGGGATGCCGTCGTCCGTGAACGGCAGGGAGAGCCGCTCCAGTTCGTCGACGAGATCCGGAGCGAGCCCGTCCTCCAGCTCCTTCACCGAGCTGGCGTGGATCTCCTTGAGCCGTACCCGGCTCGCCTCGTCCAAGGGTGCCGCACGCACCTCCTCCAGCAGCTGCTTGATCATGCTCCCGATGCGCATGACCTTGGCCGGCTGTTCCACCATCTCCGTCACCGGAATCTCTCGGGAGTCCTCGTCTCCACCGCCACCGAGAGCCATCCCGTCCTGGCCTACGACCAGGATCTGGGGGTTCTCCGGTGACCTCTCGTTCCTCGGCATCTCCATGCCGCCATTCTCTCGCACTCGCACACGTCACCAGCGTGGTGCCCCCTCCGGGGCGTGATCCACCCTGTACGAACGTCCGCCCCGCGTCAGGCGGGCGGCGGCGCCGGGGGCGGCGGCTCCGTGGCGGCCGCTTCCGCGAGCCGCAGCAGCCGGGCCTCGCAGTGGTCCAGCCAGCGGATCTCGGCCTCCGCGCGGAAGATCAGATGCTCCAGCACGAACAGCCGCGCGACCTCGTCCCGGTGCGCGGGCGCCTCCGCGAGCGCCCGGGCCCTGAGCCGGGTGTACGTGTGCATGGCCTCCGAGAGATACCGCCGCTGTGCCTCCACGATCGCCCGTATGTCGGCCCCCGGCGCCCCGACGGCCACGGCCAGCTTGATCGCCAGTTCGTCGCGCGGCAGGTTCGCACGCTCCACGGGGCGGATGAACCAGGACCGCAGCTCCGCCCGTCCGGCGTCCGTCAGCGCGTACAGCACGTGGCCCGCCTCGTCCGCGCCCTGCTGTACGACCAGGCCGTCCCGTTCCAGCCGGGCGAGGGTCGTGTACACCTGGCCGATGTTCAGCGGCCAGGTCGAGCCGGTGCGCGCCTCGAACTCGGTGCGCAGCCGTGAGCCGTAGCGGGGACCGCGCTCCAGAAGCGCCAGCAGGCCATGGCGTATCGACATACCCGATCTGTACCCCGTACACCTGTGCGCGCCACGGCCGTCGGTGAGCGTGCCAGGACGTGCGGGCTCGGGATGCCGGTGCGGGCACCCCGTGTGAGGCTGAAGCCGCTGATCTTGGATCCTCCGTACCGGGAGGGGGTCACCGACGTGACTCCATGGCTTCGCACCCTTCGCGTGACCGCCCTGCTGCTGCCGCTGCTGGCGGGCCCCGCGTTCACGCCGTACGCCGCCGCGGACGAGCCGGTCCCCGCCGAGTCGCGGGCCGGCAGCCGGGCGGGAGAGGGCCGCGAGCGCCCGGGCCGGGAGTCGCCCCCGCCGCCGGAGGACACCGCGTCGGCTCACCCGGACGGCCCAGAGAGCCAGGAGGCCTACCTGCCCCCTGAACGGCCGGCCCGCCCCGTCGACGCACACGACGCCCCCGACCACCCGGTGAGAACCTCGGAACCCGTCCTCCAGGTACTCCCCCTGGGCACAGGCCTGATCCTGATCGGCCTGGGCCTGGCCCTGTCCTTCCTGGCCCTGAGAACCCGCAGAGCCTGAACCCTGCGCCCGCAGGGACGCGGGGAACTGCGCGACAAACCCCCACCGACCCGCACGCACACAACGAGGCGAGCCCTCGCCTTCCCAGGGGCGCGGGGAACTGCGCGACAAACCCCCACCGACCCGCACGCACACAACAAGGCAAGCCCTCGCCTTCCCAGGGGCGCGGGGAACTGCGCGACAAACCCCCACCGACCCGCACGAACGCAACAAGGCAAGCCCTCGCCTTCCCAGGGGCGCGGGGAACTGCGCGACCAGCCCCCACCGACCCGCACGAACGCAACAAGGCGAGGCCTCGCTTTTTCACGGGCGCGGGGAACTGCGCAACAAGCCCCACCGGGCCGCACCCGAAACGCCCCCCGCCGGCAGGCCTACGGCAACGTGAGCAGCACCTTCCCGATATGACTGCTCTCCTCCAACACCCGATGCGCCGCCGCAGCGTCACGCATGGGCAGCTCCCGATCAACGATCGGCCGCACATGCCCACCCGCGATCAACGGCCACACATGCTCCCGCACGGCCGCCACGATCGCCGCCTTCTCCCCACCCGGCCGAGCCCGCAACGACGTGGCGGTGACAGCGCCGCGCTTGCTCAGCAGCGCCCCGATGTTCAGCTCCCCCTTGGCCCCGCCCTGCATCCCGATGATCGCGAGCCGCCCGTTGGCGGCAAGAGCGGTGACATTGCGGCCCAGATACTTCGCACCCATGTTGTCGAGGACGACATCGGCCCCCACCCCGTCCGTGGCCGCCTTGATCTCCTCGACGAAGTCCTGCTCGCGGTAGTTGATGAGCACGTCCGCACCCAGCTCCGCGCAGAAGTCCAGCTTCGCCTTGCTCCCGGCCGTGACGGCGACCTTCGCCCCGACGGCCTTGGCCAGCTGGATCGCCATCGTGCCGATACCGCTCGATCCGCCGTGCACCAGCAGCGTCTCGCCGGGCCGCAGGTGGGAGATCATGAAGACGTTGGACCAGACCGTGCAGGACACCTCGGGCAGCGCGGCGGCCTTGTCGAGGTCCACGCCCTCGGGCACGGGCAGCAGCTGCCCCGCCGGGACGACCACCTTCTCGGCGTACCCGCCGCCCGAGAGCAGCGCGCACACCTCGTCCCCGACGTTCCACCCCGAGGTGCCGGGTCCGAGCGCGGCGATACGTCCGGAGCATTCGAGCCCCGGGTACGGGGACGCGCCGGGCGGCGGGTCGTAGAAGCCCTGCCGCTGCAGCAGGTCGGCGCGGTTGACGGCACTCGCCACCACCTCGACCAGCACGTCGCCCTCGCCGGGCACCGGGTCCGGGACCTCGTCCCACACCAGCGCCTCGGGCCCACCAGGTTCAGGAATCGTGATCGCTCGCATGCGGGCGAGGCTACTCCCGGCAGCCCGTCACGTGGGGATTGAGCCCGCCACGTGGGGCGCAACCCGCCACGTGCGGCTCAGTCCTGCGGCAGCGGCTTCATGTCCGGGGCGATCTGGCTGTGCGGACTGACCCGCACGATGGTGATCAGACGGTCCGTCAACTGCAGCTTCCCGATGGCCGGATCGTCGTAGCCGAGCACCCGATGCCCTCGTACGACGCTGACCACCAGGTCCTCGATCTCGCGGACCCCCTTGCCGACCTCGGCCTTTATGACGGGCCGTTCGGTCATGTCGAGGCCACTGCCCTGCTGGATGAGGTCCTCCATGACCATGCCCGCGCTGGGGCTGAGCACGGAGAGACCGAGCAGGCGGCCGGCGGCGCTGGCGCTGGTGATGACGGCGTCGGCGCCGGACTGCTTGAGCAGGGGCGCGTTCTCCTCCTCGCGCACGGCGGCCACGATCTTCGCCTTGCGGTTGAGCTGCCGGGCCGTCAGCGTGACGAGCACGGCGGTGTCGTCGCGCTGGGTCGCGATGATGATCTGCCGGGCGCGCTGCACCTCGGCCCGCAGCAGCACGTCGCTGCGCGTGGCGTCGCCGATCACTCCCGCGTACCCGTCCGCCGTCGCCGCCTCGATCACCTTCGAGCTGGGGTCGACGACCACCACCTGCTCCTTGTTCAGCCCCGTCGCGCACACGGTCTGAATCGCCGAGCGGCCCTTCGTGCCGAACCCGATGACAACGGTGTGCTCCCGCAAGGCGGTCCTCCAGCGGTTCAGTCGCCACTCCTCCCGAGTCCGTTCGGTGAGAACTTCGAGAGTGGTGCCGACCAGGATGATCAGGAAGAGCACGCGCAGAGGCGTGATCAGGAAGATATTGGTGAGGCGGGCGCCGTCACTGACCGGGGTGATGTCCCCGTATCCGGTGGTGGAGAGCGTGACGGTCGCGTAGTAGAAGGCATCGAGCAGGTCGACCGACTTATCGGAGTTGTCGGTGTAGCCCTCGCGGTCGAAATAGACGATGAAAGCCGTGCCGACCAGCACCAGCAGCGCCATGAGGACGCGTTTGGTGACCTGGAAGAGGGGGCGTTCCACCCGTTGGCGGGGCAGCTCCACCCGATGGGTGGCCAGCCGTTCGCCCGCCTGCCGGGCGATGGCGTCGTGGCCCGGAAGTTTCACGTGAAACACACCTCGATCCCAGCCATGGCCCAGGGCAGGTCGAGGATCTCAAGTTCCTGACCCGCCCGTGCACCGCCCGGCGGCACGACCGCGAGCGCGTCGGCCACGGCGATACCCCGCAGCATGGCCGGCCCGTTGTAGTGCAGCGGCACGGCCCGGTCCCCGCGCAGCACGACAGGAATCAGCCGGGTGTCGTACGGGTGCCCGTGCACGCCGTCCTGAAGGGGCAGCGTGTACGGCTCCGGGGCCGCGCGTCCCGCGAGGGTGCGCAGCAGTGGCTCGGCGAGCGTGAGGAGGCCGGAGACGGCGGCGAGCGGATTGCCCGGCAGCCCGACGAGGTGCTGGTTCTCCTTCAGACGCGCAAGCAGCATCGGGTGACCGGGGCGCACCTGGACACCGTCCACGAGGAGTTCGGCGCCGAGGCGGCGCAGGATCGGGTGGACGTGGTCCACGGGTCCTGCGGCGGTGCCCCCGGTCGTGACGATCAGGTCGGCGTCGGAGTTCTTGAGGGCCTTGCGCAGGGCTTCGGCGTCGTCGCCGAGCCGGCGTACCGCGATGACCTCCGCGCCGAGCGCGCGCAGCCAGGGCGGCAGCATCGGGCCGAGCGCGTCCCGGATCAGCCCGTCGTGCGGCAGCCCCTCGGTGAGCAACTCGTCGCCGAGGACCAGGATCTCCGCACGGGGCCGGGGGAGGGCGGCGACGGTGTCGTAACCGGCGGCGGCCGCGAGTCCGAGCACGGCCGGGGTGACCAGCGTGCCGGACGGCAGCAGGGGGTCGCCGGCGCGGCACTCCTGGCCGCGGGGCCGGATGTCCTGACCGTGCGCCACGTCCCGTGTCGCGTACAGCCGCTCCTTCTCGTCGGTGCGGCCGTGCTCGCTGCGGATCACGGCGGAGGCGTCCTGCGGGATCCGCGCGCCGGTGGCGATCCTGATCGCCTCGCCGTCGGTGAGGCGCTGCGGTGCGCCGTGACCGGCGAGCACTCCCTCGGCCCGCACGTCCCAGGGGCCGGGGCCCGCGACCGCCCAGCCGTCCATCGCGGACGTGTCGAAGGACGGCAGGTCCGAGAGCGCGGCGAGCGGGGCCGCGAGGACAAGGCCCAGCGCGGCGTCCAGCGTGACCGAGACGGAGGTGTCCGGGCGGCGGGGGGCTCGCCCGGCGATGGCCCGGGCTCGCTGCCAGGGCGTGGCGGTGTGGTGCTCGGCGGCCTGGCGCTCGGCGGGGTCCTTCCGGCTCGCGGCGCCCGCGGCCGGCGAGGGCACCGGACGGGAGGCTCCGGTGGATCCGGAGTCGTCGGGCACCGGGGCACCGCCTTCCTTGACCAGGGCCAGGGCTTCCTCGACGTCGAAGTCGATCTCCTCGAACTGCCCCGAGGCGGTCATCCGGCGTCCGGGCCGGCGGATCCGGCCTCCGCCGCCCAGCGCAGGGCCAGTGCCGCGGCCTTGCGGGCGGCCTCGGCGACCGCTTCGGGGCCTCCCTCGGCCCGGCCCGCCGCGTACCCGACGAGGAACGTCGTCAGCGGCGCCGCCGGGCGGGCCACACCGTGGGCGGCGTCGCGGGCGAGGTCGAGCAGGACGTCGGTGTCGACGTCCAGGTCGATGCCCAGTTCGTCCTTGACTGCGGTGATCCATTCATCCAACACGTGCCCATGCTCCCTGATACGTGCCCGGGCGGCAGCGATGTCGTCCCAGGTGTCGCAGTCGAAGGACGCGACGGGGTCGGTGATACGGGTCAGTTCGAGCGCGCCGGTGAGCCGCCGCAGCGGCAGACCGGTCAGTTCGCCGTGCTCGGCGCGCAGCGCCGTCAGCTCGCGACGCAGCGCCGAGCGGCGGTACGCGGCCACGAGCGGTTGGTCGCGCCCACCGGGGTCGGTGAGCAACACGCCCTCACTACCGCCCTGGTGAAGAGAGGTCAGCAGTTTTCGTACCGTCTCCCGGTCCAGGAACGGCAGATCGGCGGAGAGCACGACGACGTACTCGGCGGTGGTGTGCCACAGGCCTGCGTCCAGCGCGGCGAGCGGGCCTCCGCCGGGAGGGTCCTCCCGTGCCCACTCCACGGGGCGGGCTGTGGGCCGGGGTTCCGCGACGACCACGGTGACGGCCGCGCCGGAACAGGCGGCGAGGACGCGGTCGAGCAGGGCGCGACCGCCCACACGGACGCCCGGTTTGTCCGCGCCGCCGAGACGGCGGGCGGCGCCTCCGGCGAGTACGACGGCGTCATGGCTGTCCGTACCGGGTGCGCCGGAGGAACCGAACGCGTCGGAGGAACCGGGTGCGCTGGATGGCTCGAACGCGGTCACCCCACGAGTATGGGTGTCCGATGGATCATTTCCACCCCCGCGCACAGCATGTGGACGGGGGTGGCGGCGAACGGCCACGGCCTCCGCGGGGCCGAGGGGGTCACAAGGTCCGCAGCAGCACCGCCGGTTGTTCCACGCAGTCCGCCACATACCGCAGGAAACCGCCCGCCGTTCCACCGTCGCACACCCGGTGGTCGAAGGTGAGCGAGAGCTGGACGACCTTCCGCACCGCCAGTTCGCCCTCGTGCACCCAGGGCTTGGGGACGATCCGGCCGACGCCGAGCATGGCCGCCTCGGGGTGGTTGATGATCGGGGTCGAGCCGTCGACGCCGAACACCCCGTAGTTGTTCAGCGTGAAGGTCCCGCCGGTGAGGTCCGCCGGGGTGAGCGTCCCGGTCCTGGCCGCCTCGGTCAGCCGGGCGAACTCCGCGCTCAGCGACTCCGCGTCCCGGGTGTGCGCCCCCTTCACGACCGGCACGACGAGCCCGCGCTCGGTCTGCGCGGCGAACCCGAGGTGCACCTCGTCGAGCCGGACGATCTCGCGGGCCTCCAGGTCGACCGTCGAGTTGAGCTCGGGGAACCGGGCGAGCGCGGCGGTGCAGATACGGGCGAGGAGCGCGAGGAGGGAGATCTTCGGTCCGCCGGCCCCGTTCATCGCCGTGCGCGCGTGCATCAGTTCCGTCGCGTCGGCGTCCACCCAGCAGGTCGCGTCGGGGATCTCGCGCCGGCTCCGGGAGAGCTTGTCGGCGACGGCACCACGGACGCCCTTGAGGGGGACACGGGTGCCCGCGCGGGGGGCGGCGGTGCCGGACGCGTGCGGGGCGGCCGGTACGGAGGCCGCCGCCGGGCTCTGCTCCGGCCGCGCGACGGCCGGGGCGGCCAGGGCGGACGAGACAGTCGGGGCGGACGCGTCGGCCCGCAGGGCGTGCTCCACGTCCGCACGCGTGATCAGCCCTTCGGGTCCCGAACCGGCCAGCGCCCGCAGATCGACCCCGTTCTCCCGGGCCAGCCGCCGCACGAGCGGCGAGATCACCGGCACGGGTCCGTCGGACCGGGGCCCGGCATCGACACTCGCGCCCGCCGCGGGCGCCGGCGGCGTCGCGACAGCGCGGGCCGCGCCGGAGGACGCGCCCGGTGACCGGTGGCCGGGGCCCGTGCCGGACGCGGGCGGCCGTACCCTGCGGCGCCGGGCCGGAGGCGCCTGCGTGCCGTAACCCACGAGCACGTTCCCGGAACCCTCGTCCTCGCCGCCGGAAGGCCGCGCTCCGGAAGCCGGGGCGTCGAAAGCGGACGGGCCGAGGTCCGCCCCGTCGAAATCCGGTGTGCCGGAAGCCGGTAGGCCGGAGGCCGGCGCTCCCACCGCGACCGTCAGCAGCGGCGAGCCCACGGGCAGTTCGGTGCCCTCCTCGCCGTAGCGGGCCGTGACCACGCCGCCGTACGGGCAGGGGACCTCGACCATCGCCTTGGCCGTCTCGACCTCCACGACGGGCTGGTCGACGGCGACGACATCGCCGACCTGGACGAGCCAGCGGACGATCTCGGCCTCGGTGAGTCCCTCACCGAGGTCGGGCAGCTTGAACTCCAAGACCTGGGCCATCAGCTCTGTGCCTCCCACTGCAGCCGGGCCACCGCGTCCAGGATCCGGTCGACACCGGGCAGATGGTGCCGCTCCAGCATCGGCGGCGGATACGGGATGTCGAACCCGGCCACGCGCAGCACCGGCGCCTCCAGATGGTGGAAGCACCGCTCGGTGACCCGCGCGGCGATCTCCCCGCCGGGCCCTCCGTAGCCGCCCGACTCGTGCACCACGACGGCCCGGCCGGTGCGGCGCACGGACGCGGCGACCGTCTCGTCGTCGAACGGCACCAGGGAACGCAGGTCGACGACCTCCAGGTCCCAGCCCTCGGCCCGTGCCGCGTCCGCGGCCTCCAGGCAGACGGGCACGGACGGCCCGTACGTGATGAGCGTGGCGCTGCGGCCCGGCCGGCGGACCACCGCGCGGCCGATCGGCTCCACGGCCCGCGGCTCGTCGGGGTTCCAGGCGTCCTTCGACCAGTACAGCCGCTTGGGCTCCAGGAAGACGACCGGGTCGTCGGAGGCGATGGCCTCGCGCAGCAGCCCGTACGCGTCGGCGACCGTCGCGGGGGTCACGACATGCAGCCCCGGAGTCGCCATGTAGTACGCCTCGGAGGAATCGCTGTGGTGCTCCACCCCGCCGATGCCGCCGCCGTAGGGCACGCGCACGGTCAGGGGCAGCGGCATCGCCCCGCGGGTGCGGTTGCGCATCTTCGCCACGTGTGAGATCAGCTGCTCGAAGGCCGGGTACGCGAAGGCGTCGAACTGCATCTCCACGACCGGCCTGAGCCCGTACATGGCCATGCCGACCGCCGTGCCGAGGATGCCCGCCTCGGCCAGCGGGGTGTCGGTGACGCGGTCCTCGCCGAACTCCTTGGCGAGGCCGTCGGTGACACGGAAGACACCGCCGAGGGCGCCGACGTCCTCACCCATCACATGGACGGTGGGGTCGTCGGTCATGGCGTCCCGCAGGGCCCGTCCGAGGGCCTGCGCCATGGTGGCCGGCTTCACCGCGACGGTGGTCATCGCGTCTTTCCTTCCGGCTCGTGCGCGTGTGCGTCCGCGTCGTCGTGGTGGCGTGCCTCGGCGTCCAGCTCGGCGCGCAGCTGCGCCTCCTGCTCCAGGAGCTGCGTGGTCGGCCGGGCGTAGACATGCGCGAACAGGTCCATGGGGTCGAGGACCGGGTCCTGGTTCATGCGCTCGCGCAGGTCCGCGGCCATCGCCTCGGCGTCCTCGCGCACGGCGCGCATCCCGTCCTCGTCGAGCAGACCGCGCTCGGTGAGCTCGTGCTCCATGAGGGCGATCGGGTCGTGCGCCCGCCAGGCCTCGACCTCCGCGTCCTCGCGGTAACGCTTGTCGTCGTCCGCGTTCGTGTGCGCCTCCATGCGGTACGTCACCGCCTCCACGAGCGTCGGGCCGAGACCCGCGCGCGCGTGGGCGATCGCCTCGCCGAGGACCTCGTGCACCGCGGCGGCGTCGTTGCCGTCGACCAGCCGGCCCGGCATCCCGTACCCGACGGCCTTGTGGGCCAGTGAGGGGGCGGCGGTCTGCTTGGCGAGCGGGACGGAGATGGCGAAGCCGTTGTTCTGGACCAGGAAGACCACCGGGGCCTGCCAGACGGCCGCGAAGTTCAGTGCCTCGTGGAAGTCGCCCTCGCTGGTGCCGCCGTCGCCGATCAGGGCGAGCGCGACCACGTCGTCGCCCTTGAGGCGGGCGGCGTGCGCGAGGCCCACGGCGTGCGGGAGCTGGGTGGCCAGGGGCGTGCACAGGGGGGCGATGCGGTGCTCGCGCGGGTCGTAGCCGGTGTGCCGGTCGCCGCGCAGGAGCGTCAGGGCCTGGACGGGGTCGAGGCCCCTGGCGACCGCCGCGAGGGTGTCCCGGTAGCTCGGGAAGAGCCAGTCGCGCTCTTCGAGGACGAGCGCGGCGGCGACCTCGCAGGCCTCCTGGCCGGTGGAGGAGGGGTAGACCGCGAGACGGCCCTGCTTGGTGAGGGCGGTGGCCTGCGCGTTGTACCGGCGGCCCTTCACCAGCTCCGCGTACAGCCTGCGCAGCAGATCGGGGTCGACCCGATCGGCCGCCCGGGTGCCGAGGACGCGGTGGGGCAGCGCGTCGGGCAGCAGCGGCGCGGGGTCGGTACGTGGCTGCCAGGCGGGCGGGGGCGTCGGCCGGTATGCGCCTCGCTGCTCCATGACCGTCATGTCGGCACCTCCTCGTGGGAGTCGCTTCGAAAGACCCGCCGAGAGTGACGCGCCTCACCTACCGATTGTTCGGTCGTCGGCACATTTTGGCTACAGGCACCTCCAGGCTGTGGACAAACGGTTCTGCACAGCCTGAGATGGGTGCAGTACGTCCATGGTAGGGAGGCGGGGGGACATGGCACCTGAACAAATGGCCGAGGGGCCGGACCCCGGGGCGGCCCTGCCGCCGCCGCGTCCGCTCGACTCCATCGACCAGGACATTCTCCAGATGCTCCAGGCGGACGGCCGCGCCTCGATACGGTCGGTCGCCGAGCGGGTCCACGTGTCCCGCGCCAACGCCTACGCGCGGATCAACCGTCTCGTCGAGGACGGTGTGATCCGTGGTTTCGGCGCCCGTGTCGACCATGAGCGCGCGGGGCACAGCACCTCCGCCTACATCACGCTGAAGATCGTGCAGAACACCTGGCGCACGGTGCGCGAGCAGCTCAGGAGGCTGCCCGGGGCCTCCCACATCGCGCTGGTGGGCGGCGACTTCGACGTCCTGCTGCTGGTGCACACGCCGGACAACAGGGCCCTGCGCGAACTGGTCCTCACCCGGCTCCAGGCCATCCCCGAGGTGCTCAGCACCCGGACCCTGCTGGTCTTCGAGGAGGAGGACCTGGAACCGCAGGGGTGAGCGGGGTGCGCGGGGGCGCGCCGCCCGGCCCACGCGCCCCGTGGGATCCCGCTCAGCCCGCCTGTCTGAGTCCTCCGAAGACCATCAGCACCACCGCGTCGGCGACCTCGCGCTCGCCCATGCCCCGTCCGTCCGGGCGGTACCACTCGACTATCGAGTTGATCATCCCGAAGACCAGCCGGGTCGCGAGCCGGACCTCCAGGTCGGCGCGTACGTCCCCGTCGGCCGCCGCCGCCTTCAGGAGCGCGGCCACCTCGTGGTCGAACTCCCGGCGCCGCTCCAGGGCCCAGCGCTCGGTGTCGGTGTTGCCGCGCACGCGCAGCAGCAGCGTCACGTACGGCAGTTCGGCGGTGAGGACCTCGACCATGCGCCGGGTGACGTACTCCAGGCGCTCCACGGCACGCCCCTCGCGCGCGTGCTCCTCGTCGAGGATCCCGAAGAGGCCGTCGAGCGCACGGCTCACGGCCCGGCGCAGCAGCTCCTCCTTGCCCGTGACGTGGTGGTAGATCGACGACTTGGAGATGCCGGCCGCCTTGGAGAGGTGCTCCATGGAGGTGCCGTCGTAACCGCGTTCGTTGAAGACCCGCACGGCCACGGAGAGCAGCGTCTCCGGCGTGTACGTGTCGCGCTTGGCGGTGGTCATGGGGTGCTCTCCCGCGGTCATGGGGTGCCCTCCCGCTTCTCCGAGGCGTACGCGTGGCGGTAGAGCGCGAGGGACGGCGCGTACCGACCCGACGGGTCGCGCATGTGCAGGTCGTCCAGGACGTCGTAGGCCCAGCTCCGGCCGAGCCTGCGGCTCCATTCGAAGGGGCCGAGCGGATAGCTGACGCCCTGGCGCATCGCCGTGTCGATGTCCTCCTCGGTGGCGACCCCCTTGGCGACGGCGTCGTGTGCGAGGTCGACGATGCGGGCCACCGTGCGGGCGACGATGAGACCGGGCACGTCCCCGATGACGCTGACGTCCTTGCCGAGCGCCTGGAAGAGCCCGGTGGCCTCGGCGAGGGTCTGCGTCTGGGTGTCCTGCGAGTGGGACAGGGCGATGCGGGTCGCCCTGCGGTAGTCGAGCGCGAGGTCGAAGTAGACGACGTCGCGGAACTCGACGGCGGTCTGGCCGTCCGCGAGGGCCAGTTGGCCGCCGCTCGGCAGGACCAGGCGCGTGCCGTGGTCCTCCTCGTCCTCGCGGACCTGGATGCCCGCCTCGCGGATCAGCGCGAGCAGTTCGGAGGCAGGACCCAGATCGCCCTCGGCGACGACGTACGCGGGCGGCTGGACCTTCTCCGCGGTGTGCGGCTCGGGCCGCTCGCCCTGGTCCCCGTAGTCGTACCAGCCGTGCCCCGTCTTGCGGCCGTGCCGGCCCGACTCGACGAGCCGCCGCTGGGCCAGCGAGGGGGTGAAGCGCACGTCCTGGAAGAAGGCCTCCCACACGGAGCGCGTGACGGATTCGTTGACGTCCTGGCCGATGAGGTCGGTCAGTTCGAAGGCGCCCATCCGGAAGCCGCCCGACTCGCGCAGGACCGCGTCGATCGTCGCGGGGTCGGCGGCCTGGGCCTCGTAGACCGCGAAGGCCTCGGCGTAGAAGGGCCGCGCGATGCGGTTGACGATGAAACCCGGGGTGTCGGCGCAGGCGACCGGGGTCTTCCCCCAGGCGCGGGCCAGCTCGTACGCGCGCGTGGCCGACGTGACGTCGGTGGCGAACCCGGAGACGACCTCCACCAGGGGCAGCAGCGGCGCGGGATTGAAGAAGTGCAGCCCGACGAAACGGCCGGGGTTGCGCAGGGCGCCGCCGATCGCGGTCACCGAGAGGGAGGAGGTGTTGGTGGCGAGCAGGCAGTCGTCCGAGACGATGTCCTCCAGCTCGCGCAACAGCTGCTGTTTGACGTCCAGCCGCTCCAGGACGGCTTCGAGGACGAGCCCCGAGTCGGCGAGTTCGGCAAGGCTCTCGGCGGGGCGCAGCCGAGCACGTGCGGCGTCGCGCTCGGCGCCGGTCAGCCGGTCCTTCTCGACGAGCCGGTCGAGCCGGGCGCCGATCTCTTCGGCCGCCGCCCGGGCGCGGCCGGGCGCGGTGTCGTACAGCCGCACGGGGTGGCCCGCGACGAGCGCGACCTGGGCGATGCCCTGGCCCATGGTGCCGGTGCCGACGACGGCCACGGGGCCGGCGAGGTCGAGTGCTGTCATGCTCGCGATCCTCCCGCACGGGGTTTTCCACAGGTTCAGCGGACCCCCTTGTCCCGACCGATCGTTCGGTTACTCTAACCCTGTCCGGCTGTTTCTGCCCAGGTCATGAGCTGGACTTGCCAGGTCCTGAGCTCGACGAAGAGTTCACGAAACGAGGAGATGGTTCCGCATGGCCGCCGCCGCACTGACCGCGCACGAGCTCATCGCCAAGCACCGGCCGACCCTCGACCAGGCGCTGGAGGCGATGCGCACGCGCGCGTACTGGTCGCCGCATCCCGAACACCCCAAGGCGTACGGGGAGAACGGCAGCCTGGGAATGGCCGAGGGCAAGGCCGCCTTCGACGCCCTGCTGAACGGCCGGCTCGACCTGGACCAGCCCGGCACCGACGACTGGGTGGGCGGCGAGATCTCGCCGTACGGCGTCGAACTGGGCGTCACGTACCCGCACGCGGACATCGACACGCTGCTGCCCGCCATGCGCGCGGGGCAACGCGCGTGGCGCGACGCGGGCGCGGAGACCCGCGCGGTGGTGTGTCTGGAGATCCTCAAGCGGATCAGCGACCGCACGCACGAGTTCGCGCTCGCGGTCATGCACACCAGCGGCCAGGCCTTCATGATGGCGTTCCAGGCGGGCGGCCCGCACGCCCAGGACCGCGGCATGGAAGCGGTGGCGTACGCGTACGTGGAACAGGTCCGCACGCCCGACACGGCGGAGTGGACGAAGCCCCAGGGCAAGCGCGACCCGCTCGCGCTGACCAAGCAGTTCACGCCGGTGCCGCGCGGGATCGCGCTGCTGATCGGCTGCAACACCTTCCCCACGTGGAACGGCTATCCGGGCCTGTTCGCCTCCCTGGCCACAGGCAATGCGGTACTGGTGAAGCCCCACCCGCGCGCGGTGCTGCCGCTGGCGCTCACCGTCCAGGTGGCCCGCGAGGTGCTCGCCGAGGCGGGCTTCGACCCGAACCTGGTGGCGCTGGCCGCCGAGCGGCCCGGCGAGGGCATCGCCAAGACCCTGGCCACCCGCCCCGAGATCCGGATCATCGACTACACCGGTTCGACGGCGTTCGGCGACTGGCTGGAGGCCAACGCCCGCCAGGCGCAGGTCTACACGGAGAAGGCCGGCGTCAACACGGTGATCGTGGAGTCGACCGACGACTACAAGGGAATGCTGTCGAACCTCGCGTTCTCCCTGTCCCTCTACAGCGGCCAGATGTGCACGACCCCGCAGAACTTCCTCGTCCCGCGCGCCGGCATCCGTACGGAGGAGGGCCCCAAGTCGTACGACGAGGTGGTCGCCGACCTCGCCAGGGCCGTCGACGGACTCCTCGGGGACGACGCCCGGGCGAACGCCCTGCTGGGCGCGATCGTGAACCCGGACGTGAAGGCGCGCGTCGAGGCGGCGGCCGACCTGGGCGAAGTCGCGCTCGCCTCAAGGGAGATCACGAATCCGGACTTCCCCGACGCGGTGGTCCGCACGCCGGTGATCGTGAAGCTCGACGGCGGCAAGCCGGACGACCAGGCGGCCTACATGAGCGAGTGCTTCGGCCCGGTCTCGTTCGCCGTCGCGGTCGACTCGGCGGCCGAGGCGGTCGAGCTGCTGCGGCGCACCGTCCGCGAGAAGGGCGCGATGACCGTCGGCGCGTACACGACCTCGGAGGAGGTCGAGGAGGCCGTCCGGGAGGCCTGCCTGGACGAGGCGGCCCAGCTCTCCCTGAACCTGACGGGCGGGGTGTACGTCAACCAGACGGCCGCGTTCTCCGACTTCCACGGCTCAGGCGGCAACCCGGCGGCCAACGCGGCCCTGTGCGACGGAGCGTTCGTGGCGAACCGTTTCAGGGTGGTGGAGATCCGCAGCGAGGTCCGCGCCGAGGCGTAGCCCCCGCAGAGGGGCCCCGCAGAGGGGCGCGGGGAACTGCGCGACCAGCCACGACGATCCCGCAGCCGACCCCGCGCCTTACAGGGGCGCGGGGAACTGCGCGACCAGCCCCCACCGAACCCGCACCCGACGAACAAACCGGGGCGCAGCCCCGCTGTTCAAGGGGCGCGGGGAACTGCGCGGCCAGCCACAGCGGACCCGCAGCCGACCACGCCCCCTACGGCGCGCTCCAGTGGAACAACGCCATCGCCACGCTGGTGGCGAGGTTGTAACTGGACACCTGCGGGTTCATCGGCAGGGACACCAAGTGGTCGGTGCGGCCCCGCAGTTCGGCCGACAGCCCACTGCGCTCCGACCCGAAGGCGAGAACCGCGTCGTCGGGGAGCTTCACCGCCCGGATGTCCTCACCCTCCGGATCAAGAGCGAACACCGGCCCGGGGGCAGATCCGCCACGGCCATCCGTTCGACCGCCGTGGCGAAGTGCAACCCCGCCCCGCCCCGCACGACCGTGGGATGCCACGGATCGAGCGTGCCGGTCGTGACGACCCCGGTCGCCCCGAACCCGGCCGCGAGCCGGATCACCGCCCCGGCGTTCCCGAGATTGCGCGGCTGGTCGAGCACGACGACGGGCGCGGTACGGGGCGTACGGGCCAGCGCCCGCAGATTGGCGTCACGCGAGGGCCGTACCGCCAGTGCGGCCACCCCCGTGGGATGCGGCCGTGCGACGAGCGTCCGGTACGCGGCCTCCGGGACCTCCGCGAGGAGGCCGTCCAGCGCCTCCCGTACGTCCGGCGCCAGCTCGTCCGCGAGGGCGAGCGCGGCCGTCCGGTCGGTGGTGACGGCCACCAGGACCTCCGCGTCGAAGCGCAGCGCGTGCTTGAGGGCGTGGAAGCCGTCGAGCAGCACGGCGGTGTCGGCGAGCCGCCGCCAGGTGCTCAGCGGCTCGCGGTCGCGGGGTTCCGTCATGCCGTGAAGCCTACGTGCGGGTGATCGGCCGCCTCCGGGGGACGCGAGCGCCCCTCACCCGGCTCGTCAGCCGCCTCGTCGCCCACCGCTTCGCCGGAGTTCTCACGCGGCCCCGGAAACGCCCGCCCGAGGCGCCCGAGCCGGAAGGTGCGGAAGACCCGCGAGACCCCGGAGAGCAGCCACTCGCGCGCGCGGGCGGCCCACCCGCCGAGCCGGCGCAGGAAGGACGTCGGCAGGAAGACCGCGTCGGCGGCGATCATCGCGAGGGAGAAGAACGGCAGGCCCAGCACCACGGCGATCACGGCGTGCTCGGTCATCATGACCGCCAGCAGGACGTTCTTCACCCGCCGGTTGAACAGCGTGAAGGGGAAGGCGACCTGCGCGACCACCGTCCCGTACGTCACCAGCATCACCATGGTGCCGCTCGCGGACAGGAGGTCGGACAGGGCGGGCCAGGGGGAGAAGTAGTCCAGGTGCAGCGGGTAGTACACGGCTGTGCCGTCCTGCCAGCGCGAGCCCTGGATCTTGTACCAGCCGGCGGTCGCGTAGATCAGACACGCCTCGGCCATGATCACGAAGAGGGCCGCGTTGTGGACGAGATTGGCGACGACGTCGAGGAAGATCCGTGGCTGGTCGCTCCGCGCGGCGTACCGGCCGGCCAGCCACCACAGGGCCTGGAGCGCCCACAGTCCCCAGTAGATCGTCCGCCAGCCGCCCAGCGTTCCGCCGTCGATCTTCCCCGCGAGCGTGGCGGCCGCCAGGGCGAGGCCGAGCACGGCCCACAGGGCGACACCGACCCGGTCCGGCCGACCGCCACCCCGGCCCGCCTGCGGACGCCGCTCGTACCCCTCGTACCCCTTGCGCCCGTCACGCGCGCGTGCCGCCGCCGTCCGGCGCTCGCGCCGCGCGTCCAGCGACCACACCTGGCCGCAGCGGGTGAACACCAGGTAGACCGCCATCAGGTGGATGACGTTGTCGCCGCCGTCCCCCATGAAGATGCTGCGGTTCTGCAGGGAGAGCACCCCGAGCAGGAAGAGCACGGACAGGGTGCGGGTGCGCCAGCCGAGCATGAACAGGGCCGCGGAGAGCACGGCGAACCCGAAGACGATCTCGAACCAGACCTGGCTGTCGGTCCACATCAGAACGGTGAAGGCGTGGTTGCTCGCGATGAGCCGCTGGGCCAGGTCCCAGCTCCAGGGTCCGTCGGGCCCGTACATCTCCTGGCGGTGCGGGAACTCCCGCAACAGGAAGAGCAGCCAGGTCCCGGCGAAACCTATGCGGATCACCGCGGTCTGGTACGGCCCCAGAGCCTGCCCGGTGAGGCGCGTGACGGCGTGCCCCAGCTTCCGGTCGAGCCGCTGGTTGCGGTCGAACCGGCTGATCCGTCCGGCCAGCCGCTCACGACCGGGACTGCGCGCCGGCCGGGGCTCCGGGGCACCCGCGGGAGGGCCGGACCGATCGCTCACAGGGGCGCCACCGCGATCCCCCGCCGAACCACTGTCCTGCGCCCTCGCCGGACCACTGTCCTGATCGCTCACCGGACCGCTGCCCTGTTCCCCCACCGGACCACTGTCCTGATCGCTCACCGGGATGCTCTCGTCGTTGCTCATCGGGCGCTCGCCGCCGTTTCCGTGGAGCCAACGGGCCGGGTCCCGGCCGCCCGGTCGGTGTCCGACACCGGCCACCAGGGCAGCTGACGCAGGACGGGCTTGTCGGACACCTGCTCCTGGCTCCACTGCGGCGGCGGCACATTGGTCGTACGGGTACGGACCTGGACCTGCTGGACGACGGCGCCCCGGCCGCCCGCCCCCTCACGGTCGAGGCGCAGCACCGCGATGCGGCGCAGATAGCGCTCGGAGAGATCGCCGCGCAGACCGTTCGGACGGTTCGCGTTGTCGTGCGTGGCCGAGAAGAAGTCCCAGGCCCGGCGCAGTTCGTTCTGCTGGGTGTGGCTGGGCAGCAGATTGCCGTCGATGGCCCGGCCGTCCAGCGCGGAGAGGTCGTACCAGCGGGTCGTCCTGACGGCGCCGTCCACGCTCTTCACCTCGGCCCGGACCTGGACCGCGATGTTCTGCTGCAGCGGGTTGGGCGCGAAGAGCTTCCAGTTCTGCTCGAACTCCGGGTAGATCCACTCGTCGATCGCCTGCCCGTGCTGCTTGGTGACCGTGTTCGACGGCGCGACATGCAGGAAGACCATGCCGAGGTGCACACAGGCGACCAACGCGACGAGCGCGAACGCGAGGGCCGCGGCGATCTGAAAGGGGAGGGACAGGGCGGCGATGCCCCCAGGGGGAGGACCGGCAGGCGCAGGACCGTCAGGGAGAGGACCGTCAGGTGGAGGGCCGGCGGAGGCAGGGCCGTCGGAGGCAGGACCGGTGGTGGAAGGGCCGTCGGGGGGCGGGGAGCCGGCGGGGAGCGGGTCCGCGGGGGGAACAGGAGTGGCCGAGGGAGCCTCGGAGGGCTCGCCCGCCACGGGACGGGCGTCCGCGCCCTCGTCGTACGCATCCATTGCGCCCCGTTTCCCCATGTCTGCCCGATTGTCGCCGCCCGTGCCTCGACGGCGACGGCCGCACCGGAACGGTACTCAGCCCCACCCGCCCGGCACAGCCCAGGGGGCACGGCGGAGCGGTGGACACCTTACGGCCCGCCCTCCCTCCGCACCGAAGACACCGGGCGCCCGCCGTTCCCTTTTTTTAGAACCTGTTCTATCTTGGCGCTCCGCCGAGCCGACGCGTCAGACCGACCGGGAGGACGGGACCGTGGACTTCACCTTCACCGAGGAACAGCAGGCGGCCGTGGAGGCGGCGAAGGCGGTCTTCGCGGGGGTCGCGCCGGACGGCGTACCGAGCCCCGCGCTCACCGCGGGCGCCGTCGCCGACGACTTCGACCGTGCGCTGTGGGCCCGGCTCGCCGACGCGGACCTGCTGAGCCTGCTGCTCGACGCACGCCACGGCGGCGCCGGTCTGGACGCCGTCGCCCTGTGCCTGGTGCTGCGCGAGGCGGCGAAGGTACTGGCCAGGGTCCCGCTGCTGGAGAGCACGGCGGCCGCCGTGGCCGTACAGACCCACGGCGGCGAGGAGTTGCGGGCCGATCTGCTCGAACGGGCCGGCCGGGGCGAAGTGGTGCTGACGGTCGCCGCGAACGGACGGACCGGACACGACGGCGCCGAACTCGCCGTCACCGCACGGCAGGAGGACGGCGCGTGGGTGCTGGACGGCCTGCAGACGGCGGTTCCCTGGGCGCAGAACGCCGACTTCGTCCTCGTCCCCGCACTGAGTGCCGCCACGGGCCGCTCCGTACTGGCCCTCGTGCCCCGTGACCACCGGGGCGCGACGCTCGCCGAGCAGATCTCGACGACGGGCGAACGGCTCGGCGAACTCCGCCTGGATTCCGTCCGCATCCCCGCCCGTGACGTCATCGACGCCGACGGGGCGTGGGAGGAGCTGCGGAACCTGCTCGCCACCGGAACGTGCGCGCTGGTCCTCGGGCTGGGCGAACGGATCCTCGGCATGACGAGCGAATACACCGGCAAGCGGGAGCAGTTCGGCTTCCCGGTCGCCACGTTCCAGGCGGTGGCCGTGCAGGCCGCCGACCGCTACATCGATCTGCGCGCGATGGAGGCGACCCTCTGGCAGGCCGCCTGGCGGATCAGCACCGGGGCGGGCGGGGCGCTGCCCGCGTCCGGTGACGTGGCCGTCGCCAAGGTCTGGGCCTGTGAGGGCGTACGCCGGGTCGCGCAGACCGCCCAGCATCTGCACGGGGGCTTCGGCGCGGACACCGACTACTCGCTGCACCGCTACCACGCCTGGGCCAAGCACCTGGAGCTGTCGCTCGGCCCGGCGGCGGCACACGAGGAGGCGCTGGGCGACCTGCTGGCGGCCCACCCGCTGGGCTGAGCGGCTGAGCTCCGGCCGAGGCCCGCTCCGCTACAGCACGAACCCCGGCTGCCCCTCCGTGTTCACCACGGGGCGGCCCTTGGCCGCCCATACCTGCATGCCGCCGACGACGTTCACCGCGTCGACGCCCTGCTGGTTCAGGTACATGGCGACCTGCGCCGACCGGCCGCCGGAACGGCAGATCACGTTGACCCTGCCGTCCTGCGGCGCCGCCTCGGTCAACTCGCCGTAGCGGGCCACGAATTCACTGATGGGGATGTGCAGGGCCCCTTCGGCGTGACCTGCCTGCCACTCGTCGTCCTCCCGGACGTCCAGCAGGAAGTCTCCGTCCGCGAGATCTCCGACCTCGACCGTGGGCACACCAGCTCCGAAACTCATGGCCCGACGCTACCAAGGGGCGCGGCCCCACCGTTCAGGGGCGCGGGGAACGGCGCAACCAGCCCCCACCGGCGCGCGGAGAGCAGAACACCCGTCACCCCGGGAACGGAGTGATCACGCACCACTGCCGAGCAGCTCCGCCAGCTCCGCTTCCCGCTCGCTCACCTGCGCGAGCAACTGCTCGGCGATCTCCTCCAGCAGCTGGTCGGGGTCGTCGGGCGCGATCTTGAGCATGCCGCCGATCGCGCTCTCCTCCAGGTCGCGGGCCACGAGCGCGAGCAGTTCCTTGCGCTGGGCGAGCCATTCCAGGCGGGCGTAGAGCTCCTCGCTGCGGCTCGGCCGCCACTCCTGCGCGACCGGTCCCGCGGCCCATTCCTCGGACAGCTCCCGGAGCAGGGCCTCGTCCCCACGGCCGTAGGCCGCGTTGACGCGGGAGATGAACTCGTCGCGCCGCGTGCGCTCCGTGTCGTCCTGCGCCAGGTCGGGGTGGGCCTTGCGGACGAGTTCCCGGTAGAGCTTGCGGGCCTCGTCACTCGGCCGCACCCGCTGCGGCGGACGCACCGGCTGCTCGGTGAGCATGGCCGAGGCCTCCGGGGACAGTCCGTCCGAGTCGAGCCAGTCGTGGAACAGCTCCTCTATGCCCGGCATCGGCATGACTCTGGCCCGGGCCTCCTTCGCCTTGCGCACGTCCTCCGGGTCACCGGTGCTCGCGGCCCGCGCCTCGGCGATCTGCGCCTCCAGCTCGTCGAGCCGCGAGTACATCGGGCCGAGCCGCTGGTGGTGCAGCCGGGAGAAGTTCTCCACCTCGACCCGGAACGTCTCCACCGCGATCTCGAACTCGATCAACGCCTGCTCGGCCGCCCGCACGGCGCGCTCAAGCCGCTCCTCAGGCCGCTCGCCCCCATCACTCACGGCACCGCCCACGGACTCGTCGCCCCCGACGGCACCCGCCGCCGCACCGGCACCCGAGTCCGCACCCAAGTCCGCGTCCGAAGCGGCACCGGCCGCTACGACCGACTCAGCGCCGGCCTCAGCAAGATCCTCCGCACGGACCTCGGCACCGGGCTCGGCACCGAACTCAGCGCCGGGCTGCGCAGCGGCATCCGCAGTCGACCCGCCGCCGGCCGCGACAGCCGACTCGGCGCCCGTGTCGGAACTCCCGTCGGCGTCGGCAGGCGACTCGGCACCCGTGCCGACGGGGGCCTCCTCGGCACCGGCCTCACCGGCACGCGATGCACCGGCGACCGGCTCCGCGGAGGGCTCGGACGGCGGCTCGGACGGGGACTGATCAGCTTCCGGGGTCGTCACCCGCCCAGCCTAGGCCACAGCTCCACCGGTCACCCGAACCTGTCCCGGCCTGCCCAGGTCGAACCGGGCGCAGCCCGCTCAAGAGCGACCCGCGACCCTTCAGACCCCCAGCTCCGCCGCGATCCGCCCCGAGCGCACGGCCGTCACCAGCTCCGCGTGGTCGGCCTCGGTCCGGTCCGCGTACGCCACGGAGAACGCGGCTATCGCCTCGTCCAGCTCCTCGTTCTTGCCGCAGTAGCCCGAGACCAGCCGCGGATCGGCGCTGTGTGCGTGGGCCCGCGCCAGCAGCGCCCCCGTCATCCGCGCGTAGTCGTCTATCTGGTCCGCGGCGAGCGCCGCGGGGTCCACGCTGCCCTTGCGGTTGCGGAACTGCCGTACCTGGAAGGGGCGTCCGTCGACCGTGGTCCAGCCGAGGAGGTTGTCGCTGACGACCTGCATGCGCTTCTGGCCGAGGACGACCCGGCGGCCCTCGTGCTCGGCCTCCGGCAGCGGGAGACCCGCCGTCTTCAGATGCGGTACCAGGACGGAGGCGCGGGCCTCCTTCACCTGGAGGACGAGCGGCTCGTCACAGTGGTCCAGCAGCAGCACCACGTACGAACGGGTGCCGACGCTGCCGGTGCCGACCACCCGGAAGGCGACATCCTGCACCGCGTACTGGGCGAGGAGCGGGAGCCGGTCCGGGGAGAGCGTGCCCAGGTACTCCTCCAGCGCCAGTGCCACCGCCCTGGCCTCGCCGTCCGGGACGCGGCGCAGCACCGGCGGGGCGTCGACGAACTGGCGCCCGCCGCCCTCGACGGTCTCCGTCGACTTCGCGGCGAACCGTCCGCTGGTGTTGGACCGCGCCTTCTCCGAGACCCGCTCCAGGGTGCCGAGCAGATCGTGCGCGTCCGCGTGGGAGACCAACTCCTCGTCCGCGATGGCGTTCCACGCGTCCAGGGCCGGGAGCTTGGAGAGCAGCCGCATCGTGCGCCGGTAGGAGCCCGCCGTGAAGTGCGCGGCCTTGCTGCAGGTGTCCTCGTCCGCCCCCGCCTCGCGCGCGGCGAGCACCAGCGAGGTCGCCAGTCGCTTGAGGTCCCACTCCCACGGCCCTTGCACCGTTTCGTCGAAGTCGTTCAGGTCGATGACGAGGCCGCCGCGCGCGTCCCCGTACAGGCCGAAGTTGCCCGCGTGCGCGTCGCCGCAGATCTGGGCGCGGATGCCCGTGACGGGCGTACGCGCCAGGTCGTACGCCATGAGGCCGGCCGAGCCGCGCAGGAAGGCGAAGGGGGTGGCCGCCATCCTGCCCACCCGTATCGGTGTGAGCTCGGCCAGCCGGCCACGGCCGGACTCCTCGACGGCCATCACCGCGTCCGGGCGGTCGCCGTTCGTGTCGAGCGACGCGTGTGCGCCGCGCGGGACGCGTGCCCTGAGGGCCTTGCCCTCTTTCTTGGCCGAGTGCTCCGCGGGCCACGGCGCGAACCCACGCACCGCCGGAATCCTCGCCGCCCCGGCCACTCCGGCCGCTCCGGACGTCCCAGCCGCTCCGGCCGTCCCGGTCACCGCTACACCGGTCTCGCTCACTCGAACCGCCTCCCCCGCGCACGAACATCAACTCGAAACGACCGTACCGCCGGGCGCGGATTCGCGTGAGCCCCTGTGGACAACTCCGCGACTGTGGAAAACACCCCAGCTCAACGGGGAGGACGAGCCCCGGACCGCTCCGCTGCTTCCGGAACCGCTTACTTCCGGAACTGTTCCGCGCAACGGCCGTCCTCGCGCAGGTACTTCTCCGCCCACATGCCCAGTTCCCTGAGCGCTGGCTCCAGCGCGGAACCGGCCTCCGTCAGCCGGTAGGAGACGCGCAGCGGCGGCCCCTCGTCGACCTCGCGCACCACGACTCCGACGTCCGCCAGTTCGGTGAGCCGGTCGGAGAGCATCCGCTCGCTGATGCCGGGGATGGCCCGGCGCAGGTCCGCGAAGTGCACGGGGGCAGGCATGAGCACGGCCACGATCGGGCCCGTCCAGCGCTTTCCGATCACCTGGAAGACACGGGTGATGCCGTCGTCGACCCGCCTGCACGACGCAGCGTCGTGGTTTTCCTGGACCGCCATGCCTTCAGGGTACTTGCCGCCCCGTACGGGGATGAAAAAAAGTAAGCTCCTGTGTTATTCATAGTTACGAACGAAAAAGCGCAGCCGTGAGCGGGGCCTGACCGGGCTCGCCCACGACAACAGCGCCCTCTTCGGCGTGCGCACAGCTTGAGAACTCCCTCCGCAGGGGCCGGACACCTTCGCCCCTTGCGAACACCCGCTACCCGATCCTCCGAACACCTCAGATGGAGCACCCAATGGCCACCCTGCTGCACGTGGACTCGTCCGTCCTTCCCGGTTCCGCCTCGGCGTCCCGTTCCGTCACGGACGCCTTCCGCAAGGCCTGGGAGGAGCAGCACCCGGAGGGCACCGTGATCTACCGCGACCTCTCCGCGAACCCGGTCCCGCACATCACCGCCGACGCCCACAGCGCCGTCTTCGCCGACCCGTCGGAGCACACCCCGGAGCAGGCCGCGGCCTTCGCCGCGCGCCTGGAGTTCATCGAGGAACTGGAGCAGGCGGACGCCGTCCTGATCGGCGCGCCCATGTACAACTTCTCGATCCCGTCGACCCTGAAGGCGTGGCTCGACAACGTGGTCGTCGTCGGCCGCACCGCCGGCGACACCCAGTCCGCCAAGGGCACCCCGGTCACCGTCGTGGCCAGCCGCGGCGGCGCCTACGGGCCGGGCACGCCCCGCGAGGGCTACGAGTACGTACAGAACTACCTGGGGGCCGTCCTGAAGGACATGCTCGGCCTGGACGTCGAGTTCATCGTCCCGGAGCTCACGATGGCCCCGCACATGCCGGCGCTGGCCGACCTGGTCCCGCTCTTCGAGGCGTCCCGCGACAAGGCCCTTGAGGACGCGGCCGCCAAGGGCCGGACCCTGGCCGAGCAGCTCGCCCCGAAGGCCGCCTGACGCCTCACGGCACGCGGCGCACGGCACCCGGCGCACGGCACCCGGCGTACGGCATGCGTCGCACAGCATCCGGCGCACAGCCGCATCCGCATCCGCAGCCGCACAGCAGCCCCACGCCACCGCACGGACTCGCGCCTCGCCCCGCCCCGCCCCGCCACCGCGGGCGGGGCGCGCGTCACGCCCCCGCGAGCCTGTTGATCTCCTCGGTCTCCAGCACCCGGACCCCGGACTCGCCGCGAGCCACGGCGACCATCGCCAGACCCACCTGCTCCGTAGTGGTGATCCAGCGGGGCGCCAGCTTCCGCAGGAGGGGCAGCAGCCGCCCGGTCGCCGCGTAGACCGCCCGGTAGATCCGCGTCTTGGACGTGATCCCGTGCAGCGGCTGGATGAGCCCCGGCCGGAACATGTACGCGTCCACACCGTCCAGCGCGAGCAGCGCGTTCTCCGTCTCCCCCTTGACCCGCGCCCACATCACCCGCCCGCGCGCGGAGCTGTCGGTCCCCTGCCCGGACACGTAACAGAAGGTCAGTCCCGGACTCGCCGCGGCCAGGACGCGGGCCACGGAGAGCGTGAGGTCGTACGTGACCTCGCGGTACGCGGCCTCCTTCATGCCCGCCGAGGAGACGCCGAGGCAGAAGAAGCAGGCGTCGTAGCCGGAGAGTTCGCCCTCCGGGCCGTTGAGTCCGGTGAGATCGGTGAGGTCGGGCCGGAGGATCTCGCGCAGCTTCGGATGCGTGACCCCCACCGTCGTACGGCCGATCACGAGCACGCTCTCGACCGCCGCGTCCCGCAGACACTCCCGCAGAACTCCGCGCCCGACCATCCCGGTCGCCCCGAAGAGGATCACCTTCACAGAGCCCCACTCCCACCATGTAGTCCGGACAGGCACCCTAGGCCCTCGCGACCGTGAGATACGTCACCGTCGCACCTCCGCGCGCGGGCTGCGGATCGGCCGGAGTGCGCGTCGGTCGTGGGTCAACTGCGTTCGCGCTGGGGCTAATTGCGCCGATCCGCTCGCCCCTCAAGGACGTGGAGATCGCCTGCCGTCCCTGTCCGTCCAGCGCCGCCAGGCCCAGCGGGCGAGCGCCCCCACGAGGAGGGAGACGACGATCGCCCCCCAGTCGATGACATGCGGAAGCCCGGGAAAGAAAGCGAAGAAAGCGAAGGCCGCCACGACCCCCGCCACAAACACGGCGATCTCAACCGACCGCCGCGCCTTCTCGAACCGCTCCCGCTCTTGCTGCTGACCGATCATGAACAGCTCACTTCGTAATGTGATGACACTGGCTCACGCGCCGCACCCCGGTCACATAGAGATGCGCACACGCTTTTCCATAACGAGGCAGCGTCTGCGGAGAGTTGTTCCGCATCGGATCGATCTTGCACTCGGGATGTGTCCGCCCGCGGGACGTCCGGTAGACCTTGTTGTTGGTGTTGCCGTACGTGAAGTCGATGCGCCAGTTGCAGAACCCGCTGCCGAGCGCGGCGAAGAAGGCGCAGTCCACGCCGGCGTTCTGGTAGGTGATCTTCTTCCCGCCACCACGGATGATGTGCGTGAACAAGCAGCCGGTCGGGACCTTCATCGTCATGCCCCCGACGCTGTACTCGAACGTCCGCACCGGTGTCGACCCGACGGCGCCCGCCTGCGCCGTCGGGGAGCTCGTCAGTACGAGGGCGCAGGCGGCAGCGGCGGCAATGGCAAGCCTGCATCGGAACAGCGTGGCCATGAACGATCCCTTCCGGTGGAGAATCTCTTCCGACCGGGATGAACTCCGTCGCGTCGATCATGTTTCTGGATGACAGGACGTTTCACCGGCTTGAGCGATCAAGTGGTATTCCGGTGACCAGCTGAGTCGTTTCTCCGATCAGCAGCTCATCGAACCGCCGTCCGGTCGTCCCGGACGGACCCCCGGACCCCCGGACCCCCGGATCTCGGCTCTCGGCCCTCTTCGAACGCACCCGCCCCCACCACCCCGCACAACGCACACGGCCCCAGCCGTGAGATACCTCACCGCCGGGGCCGTACCGTGTCACCGGTCGGGGCGAAGCCCGGTCGTGTGACGACGGGAGAACGAGAAACGGGCCCCCGCCGGAACTTTCGTTCCGGCGGAGACCCGTCTCCACTGGTGCGCGAGGGGGGAGTTGAACCCCCACGCCCTTTCGGGCACTGGAACCTGAATCCAGCGCGTCTGCCTATTCCGCCACCCGCGCATTGGGTGTGTCTTCCGTGTCCCACCTGGTGGGTGAGCGCCTTCCGACATGCAGAAGATTAGCACGGTGGTCGGGGTGGATTCACATCCGTTTCCGAGGGGGGCGGGAGGCCGGAAGGAGGCCTCCGGCCCGACGGCCGGCCCGCCCGCCACCCCGTCGTCACCAGCAGGACCGACTCCCGTGGCGCTGCGGACCCCACCCGCCCCGGCCGCCACGTATCAAGCGGAACCGGTTCACGTATCAACCTCGTACCGGTCCCGGCCATCTCCCCGTCAGGGGGCCGGGGTCCACTGCCGCGTGCGGGACACTGTGGTGAGGCCGCCTCTACGATCCTCCCCATACGGAGTGCCTCGGGGGAGTTCGAAGAGGGACTTCGGCGGGAACAGCGGGAGGGGACTTCAGTGGGCGTCGACATCCGTCGACCGGGCCGACAGGGGGAACCAGCCGATTTCCCGGCGCGTGGATACGATCAGTAAGCAGTACCAGGGCGACGACACAGGAGGAGGTGCCCCATGGGAGTCCTGAAGAAGTTCGAGCAACGCCTCGAAGGTCTGGTCAACGGCACCTTCGCCAAGGTGTTCAAGTCCGAGGTCCAGCCGGTGGAGATCGCGGGAGCGCTCCAGCGCGAGTGCGACAACAACGCCACCATCTGGAACAGGGACCGCACCGTGGTCCCCAACGACTTCATCGTGGAGCTGAGCACGCCGGACTTCGAGCGTCTCAGCCCCTACTCGGGCCAGCTCGGCGACGAGCTGGCCGGCATGGTGCGCGACTACGCCAAGCAGCAGCGCTACACGTTCATGGGCACCATCAAGGTCCACCTGGAGAAGGCGGACGACCTCGACACGGGCCTGTACCGGGTCCGCAGTCGTACGCTCGCCTCCTCCGCCAACCAGCAGGGCGCTCCCGAGCGCGCCCCCGCGGGCCCGCCCCCGGCGGCCCCCCGCGGCCAGGCGGGCGGTTACGGCTATCCGCCCGCCGCCGCTCCGCCCATGCCCGCCGGACCGCCGCCCGGCGGACGCCCGGGCGCCGCACCCGCGGGCCAGCGGCCCGCCGCGGCCCCGCAGCCGGGTGGACGGACGCGGCACTGGATCGAGGTCAACGGCACCCGCCATCAGATCTCCCGCCCGACGCTCGTGCTGGGCCGCAGCACCGAAGCCGACGTGCGGATCGACGACCCCGGCGTCTCGCGCCGGCACTGTGAGATCCGGACCGGAACGCCCTCGACCGTCCAGGATCTTGGGTCCACCAACGGCATCGTGGTGGACGGACAGCACACCACCCGCGCTACGCTCCGCGACGGCTCGCGGATCGTCGTGGGCAGCACCACCATCATTTACCGGCAAGCCGAAGGGTGAAGCGGGGGCAATGTCAGAGCTGACCCTCACGGTCATGCGGCTGGGTTTCCTGGCCGTACTGTGGCTGTTCGTGATCGTGGCCGTGCAGGTCATCCGCAGCGACCTGTTCGGAACGCGTGTCACACAGCGCGGGTCGCGACGGGAAGCCCAGAGGCCGCAGCAGGCCGCTGCGCGCCAGAGCGCACCGCCACCGCAGCGACAGCAGGCGTCGACCGGCGGCGGCCGTCAGCGCCGCGGCGCTCCCACCAAGCTGGTGGTCTCGGAGGGCATCCTCACGGGCACGACCGTTGCCCTTCAGGGACAGACCATCACGCTGGGCCGCGCACACGACAGCACCATCGTGCTGGACGACGACTACGCATCCAGCAGGCATGCCAGGATCTACCCGGACCGTGACGGCCAGTGGATCGTCGAGGATCTCGGGTCCACCAACGGCACGTATCTCGACCGGACCCGATTGACGACCCCCACGCCGGTTCCGCTGGGCGCGCCGATCCGCATCGGCAAGACCGTCATCGAGCTGCGGAAGTAGTACGACAATGAGCGAGCGGAGCGAGCGAGCAGCGGCGGTCCCCACGACGGACCCCGGCGCGCTCCCGACCGGAGGGTGGGCACCGTGCGGATGTACCCGGAGCCGACGGGCGAGGTGCGCATGAGTCTGTCACTGCGCTTCGCCGCCGGATCGCACAAGGGCATGATCCGAGAGGGCAACGAGGACTCGGGTTACGCCGGACCGCGGCTGCTCGCGATCGCGGACGGGATGGGCGGCCAGGCTGCCGGTGAGGTCGCCTCGTCCGAGGTGATCTCCACGATCGTCGCGCTCGACGACGACGTGCCCGGCTCCGACATCCTCACCTCGCTCGGCACGGCCGTGCAGCGCGCCAACGACCAGCTCAGGATGATGGTCGAGGAGGACCCCCAGCTCGAAGGCATGGGGACGACCCTCACCGCCCTCCTGTGGACCGGTCAGCGCCTCGGCCTCGTGCACGTCGGCGACTCCCGCGCGTACCTGCTGCGGGACGGCGTGCTGACGCAGATCACGCAGGACCACACGTGGGTGCAGCGCCTCGTCGACGAGGGCCGCATCACGGAGGAAGAGGCCACCACCCACCCGCAGAGGTCGCTCCTCATGCGCGCGCTGGGCAGCGGCGACCACGTCGAGCCCGATCTCTCCATCCGTGAGGTCCGCGCCGGCGACCGGTACCTGATCTGCTCCGACGGGCTCTCGGGCGTCGTCTCCCATCAGACGATGGAGGACACCCTCGCCAGCTACCAGGGCCCCCAGGAGACCGTTCAGCAGCTCATCGAGCTCGCGCTGCGCGGCGGCGGCCCGGACAACATCACCGTGATCGTGGCCGACGTCCTCGACATCGACGGCGGGGACACCCTTGCGGGGCAGCTCTCCGACACCCCGGTCGTCGTGGGCGCGGTCGCCGAGAACCAGCACCAGCTGCACGACAACGGCGCCATGCAGACGCCCGCGGGCCGCGCCTCGAACCTCGGCCGGCAGGTCCCCGGGCAGGGCGGCGGCGAGTTCGGCCCGCCGGGAAGCGGCGACACCACCGGTTACGTACCCACCGGAGGGTTCGGCGACTACTCCGACGAGGACTTCGTCAAGCCGCGCTCCGGCCGGAAGTGGCTGAAGAGATCCTTCTACATCGTGCTCGCGCTCGGCGTCCTCGGCGGCGGGCTGTACGGCGGCTACCGCTGGACGCAGACGCAGTACTACGTGGGCGCCAACGACGAGCACGTCGCGCTGTACCGCGGCATCAGCCAGGACCTCGCCTGGGTCTCGCTCTCGAAGGTGGAGAAGGACCACCCCGAGATCGAACTCAAGTACCTGCCGCCGTACCAGCAGAAGCAGGTCAAGGCGACGATCACCGAGGGCGGTCTGAACGACGCCCGGTCGAAGATCGACGAGCTGCAGACGCAGGCGTCCGCGTGCAAGAAGGACGCCGACCGCCGCAAGGCCGAGAGCGAGCAGAACGCGAAGACCGGCGAGGGCGAGGCCGGCGGGGTCACGGGAACCACTCGGACCTCCGTCGCGTCCAAGGCCACACCGACGCCGACGGCGAACCCCTCGGGTGAGCAGTCGGCGACGCCCGACCCGTCCAAGTCCACGACCGCACCCACTCCGACACCCGGCCCCAGCCTCTCCGACGAAGAGCAGAAGCTGGTCTCGCTGTGCGGTAAGCAGTAAGCAGCCGTGAGGGGCCCTGTCACACGATGAGCAGTACTTCCAACACGTCGACGCACCACACGTCCACGATCGGCTCGATCGGCACACCGAGCCGGCGCAACACCGAGCTCGCGCTGCTCGTGTTCGCCGTGGTCATCCCGGTGTTCGCCTACGCCAACGTCGGGCTGGCCATCAATGACTCGGTGCCGCCGGGCCTGCTGAGCTACGGGCTCGGCCTCGGCCTGCTCGCCGCCGTCGGGCATGTCGTCGTACGAAAGTTCGCGCCGTACGCGGACCCGCTGCTGCTGCCGCTGGCGACGCTGCTGAACGGCATCGGCCTGGTCGTCATCTGGCGTCTGGACCAGTCCAAGCGGCTGCAGGCGAGCAGTACGTTCGTCGAGGCGGCCCCCCGCCAGCTGCTGTACTCCGCACTGGGCGTGGCCCTCTTCGTGGTCGTACTGGTCTTCCTCAAGGACCACCGCGTCCTGCAGCGCTACACCTACATCTCCATGGTCGGCGCGCTGATCCTGCTGCTCCTGCCGCTGGTCCCGGGCCTCGGCCTGAACGTCTTCGGCGCCAGGATCTGGATCTCGATCGCCGGATTCACCATCCAGCCCGGTGAGTTCGCGAAGATCGTCCTCGCGATCTTCTTCGCCGGCTACCTCATGGTGAAGCGCGACGCGCTCGCCCTGGCCAGCCGCCGCTTCATGGGCATCTACCTGCCGCGCGGACGCGACCTGGGCCCGATCATCGTCGTCTGGATCATCTCCATCCTGATCCTGGTCTTCGAGACCGACCTCGGTACCTCGCTGCTCTTCTTCGGCATGTTCGTGATCATGCTGTACGTCGCCACCGAGCGGACCAGCTGGATCGTGTTCGGCATGCTGATGTCCGCGGCGGGCGCCGTCGGCGTGGCCTCCTTCGAGTCGCACGTCCAGCAGCGCGTCCAGGCCTGGCTCGACCCGATGCACGAGTACGAGCTCAGCCAGCAGGGCGTCATCGGCCACACCGAGCAGTCCATGCAGGCGCTGTGGGCCTTCGGGTCCGGCGGCACCCTCGGCACCGGCCTCGGCCAGGGCAACTCCGACCTCATCGGCTTCGCCGCCAACTCCGACTTCATCCTCGCCACCTTCGGCGAGGAGCTGGGCCTGGCCGGCGTGATGGCGATCCTGCTGATGTACGGCCTGATCGTGGAACGCGGCGTACGCACCGCCCTCGCCGCCCGCGACCCCTTCGGCAAGCTGCTCGCCATCGGCCTCTCGGGCGCCTTCGCCCTCCAGGTCTTCGTGGTCGCCGGCGGCGTCATGGGCCTGATCCCGCTGACCGGTATGACGATGCCGTTCCTGGCGTACGGAGGTTCCTCCGTCATCGCCAACTGGGCCCTCATCGGCATCCTGATCCGCATCAGCGACACCGCCCGCCGGCCCGCGCCGGCCCCCGCACCCAACCCCGACGCCGAGATGACCCAGGTGGTCCGACCGTGAACAAGCCCCTGCGCCGGATCGCGATCTTCTGCGGGCTCCTCGTCCTCGCCCTGCTCATCCGCGACAACTGGATCCAGTACGTCCAGGCCGACTCGCTGAAGGACGACACCAAGAACCGCCGCGTCGCCATCGCGCGCTACGCCACCCCGCGCGGCGACATCATCGTCGACGGCGAGCCGATCACCGGGTCCGCCAAGACGAACGGCGACGACTTCAACGACTTCGAGTACAAGCGCACCTACAAGGACGGCGCGATGTGGGCCCCCGTCACGGGCTACGCCTCGCAGGCCTTCGGTGCCACGCAGCTGGAGAGCATCGAGGACGGCATCCTCACCGGCAACGACGACCGGCTCTTCTTCCGCCGCACGCTCGACATGATCACCGGCAAGAAGCAGGAGGGCGGCAATGTCGTCACCACGCTGAACGCCGCCGCGCAGAAGGCCGCGTACAAGGGGCTGCTGAAGCAGGGCAAGGGCGCCGTCGCCGCGATCGACCCAGAGACCGGCGCGATCCTGGCACTGGCCTCCACCCCCTCGTACGACCCCTCGACGTTCGCCGGGAACTCCACCAAGGTCGACGGCAACGCCTGGAACAAGCTCCAGAAGAAGAACAACCCCGACGACCCGATGCAGAACCGGGCGCTGCGCGAGATCTACCCCCCCGGGTCGACGTTCAAGGTCGTCACGGCCGCGGCGGCGCTGGAGCACGGCGTCGTGGACAGCGCGGATGAGAAGACCGACTCTCCTCTTCCGTACACCCTGCCGGACACCACCACCGAGCTGAAGAACGAGGGGAACATCCCCTGCAAGAACGCGACGCTGCGCGAGGCGCTGCGCGTGTCCTGCAACACCGTCTTCGGCAAGCTCGGTGTCGACGTCGGCAAGGAGGACATGCTGGAGACGGCGAAGAAGTTCGGCTTCAACGAGGAGCAGTTCGTACCGATCCGCTCCAGCGCCTCCAACTTCCCCGAGAAGATGGACCGGCCGCAGACCGCGCTGAGCTCGATCGGTCAGTTCGAGACCGCCACGACTCCGCTGCAGATGGCGATGGTCGCCTCGGCCGTCGCCAACGACGGCACGCTCATGAAGCCGTACATGGTCGACAAGCTCCAGGCGCCGAGCCTCGACGTCATCGAGCAGACCGACCCGGAGAAGATGAGCGAGCCGCTCTCCGAGAAGAACGCCCAGATCCTTCAGTCGATCATGGAGACGGTCGTCGAGAAAGGCACCGGCACCAACGCCCAGATCAACGAGAGCGGCGTCACGGTCGGCGGCAAGACCGGTACCGCCCAGCGCGGTGTCGACAACAGCGAGAACCCGTACGCCTGGTTCATCTCGTACGCGAAGCTCGACGACGGCAGCTCTCCGGTCGCCGTCGCCGTGGTGGTCGAGGACGAGAGCGCCAACCGTGACGACATCTCCGGCGGTGGTCTCGCCGCTCCGATCGCGAGGGACGTGATGA
Source organism: Streptomyces sp. NPDC060205 (assembly GCF_042728395.1). NCBI lineage: Bacteria > Bacillati > Actinomycetota > Actinomycetes > Kitasatosporales > Streptomycetaceae > Streptomyces > Streptomyces sp. NPDC060205. Next base: position 2,239 of record NZ_JBHWZP010000064.1, on the reverse strand, counting down.
AGGCAGTCATCGACAGCAAGAAGTGACCCCGCTCACGTCCCCTTCACATCGGTGCACGTTGCGATACCGGTCCTGTATCGGGTGACGGTTGTGGCCAGGTCAGTCAAGGCGGTCCGGGTACGGTATGCCCGGACAGCACACCGCCGGACCACACGTGGTGTGGTCGGGACCGTCGGAAAAGGCTGGTAGGTAGCTATGGAAGAGCCGCGTCGCCTCGGCGGCCGGTACGAGCTGGGCCACGTGCTCGGCCGTGGTGGCATGGCGGAGGTACACCTCGCCCATGACACCCGGCTCGGCCGCACGGTAGCGGTGAAGACGCTGCGAGCGGACCTCGCGCGCGACCCGTCGTTCCAGGCCCGGTTCCGCCGGGAGGCCCAGTCGGCCGCCTCGCTCAACCATCCCGCGATCGTCGCCGTGTACGACACGGGTGAGGACTACATCGAGGGCATCTCCATCCCGTACATCGTGATGGAGTACGTCGACGGGTCCACGCTGCGCGAACTGCTGCACTCCGGGCGCAAGCTGCTGCCCGAGCGCACCCTGGAGATGACCATCGGCATCCTCCAGGCCCTTGAGTACTCGCACCGCGCCGGCATCGTGCACCGCGACATCAAGCCCGCGAACGTCATGCTGACGCGCAACGGCCAGGTCAAGGTCATGGACTTCGGCATCGCCCGCGCGATGGGCGACTCCGGTATGACGATGACGCAGACCGCGGCCGTCATAGGGACCGCGCAGTACCTCTCTCCGGAGCAGGCGAAGGGCGAGCCGGTCGACGCCCGCTCCGACCTGTACTCGGCGGGCTGTCTGCTGTACGAGCTCCTGACGGTGCGCCCGCCGTTCATCGGGGACTCCCCGGTGGCGGTCGCGTACCAGCACGTGCGTGAGGAGCCGCAGCCGCCGAGCGTCTTCGACCCCGAGATCACGCCCGAGATGGACGCCATCGTCCTGAAGGCGCTGACCAAGGACCCGGACTACCGGTACCAGTCCGCCGACGAGATGCGCATGGACATCGAGGCCTGCCTCGACGGCCAGCCGGTCGCGGCCACCGCCGCCATGGGCTCGGTCGGCTACGGCGGCTATCCGGACGACCAGCCGACCACCGCCCTGCGCTCCTCGGACGGCCAGCACACCACGATGCTGCCGCCGCAGAACCCGGACGACGGGGCCTTCGGCTACGACGACCGGGCCGGCCGGCGCCGCCAGCAGAAGAAGAACAACACCTCGACGATCCTGCTGGTCGTCGCCGGTGTGCTGGTGCTGATCGGGGCGATCCTGATCGGCAAGTTCGCGTTCAGCGGGAACGGTGGCCAGGACAATCTGGTCGACACCCCCAACTTCGTGAACCAGACGGTGTCCGACGCCAAACAGACGGCTGCCAACGTCGATCTCAAACTGACGATCAACGAGAAGCCGTGTGAGAACACGCCCAAGAACTCCGTCTGCGACCAGAGCCCGGCCGCGAAGACCGAGGTCGAGAAGGGCGACACGATCACGCTGACGGTGTCGACGGGAGCGCCGAAGGTGGCGGTTCCCAACGTCATCGACGACTCGGTGGACGCCGCGACCAAGAAGCTTGAGAGCGATAAGTACGAGTTCGAGGTCAAGACGGAGAGCAAAGAGTCCAGCGAGGACCCCGGCACCGTCCTCGACCAGGACCCGTCCTCGGGCGAAGAGGTGGAGAAGGGTTCCACGATCACTCTCACCGTCGCCAAGGAGAAGGAACAGTCCACCGTTCCGGACGTCGGCGGCCAGAGCTGTGACCAGGCCAAGGCCCAGATGGACCAGAACGATCTGACGGGTACGTGCACCGAGGTGGAGACCGACGACGACAACCTGGTCGGCAAGGTCATCGCGACCTCGCCGCAGGCGGGCTCGCCGGCCGACCCCGGGTCGACGGTCACCATCCAGATCGGCAAGAAGAAGCAGAAGGAAGAGCCGCAGAAGTTCGCCATGCCGAAGGTGACCCAGATGACCCTCGCGCAGGCCAAGCAGGTCCTCGCGCAGAGTCAGCTGCAGCTCGGCAACGTCCAGGGCTCGCAGGACGACAACGCCATCGTCCTGGCCAGCGACCCGGGACAGGGCAACGAGGTCAAGGCCGGTGACAGGGTCAACCTCGTCACGGTCGACGCCGGCGGGAACAACGGCGGCGGCAACGGCGGCGGCTTCCTGGGAGGCGGCTCGGGCTGACACCCGGCGGCTGCCCGACGTACGACGAAGCCCCGGCCCCCTGTGAGAG